>JBATAV010000354.1:0-12186 GCA_049662025.1 Paracoccaceae bacterium
AGCGTCTGGGCGACATTGTCGTGGCCTATACCCGCGACAAGACCGCCATCTACTGCCGTGACATCAAGGCCGACGGCGCGATGACCGTTCTTTTGAAAGACGCGATGCAGCCGAACCTGGTGCAGACGCTGGAGAACAACCCGGCCTTCGTGCATGGCGGCCCGTTCGCCAACATCGCGCATGGCTGCAACAGCGTCATCGCCACCAAGACCGCCTTGAAGCTGGGCGAATATGTGGTGACCGAAGCCGGTTTCGGCGCTGACCTGGGCGCGGAAAAGTTCTTTGACATCAAGTGCCGCAAGGCGGGGCTGAAGCCCTCGGCGGCGGTCATCGTGGCCACCGTGCGCGCGATGAAGATGAATGGCGGCGTCGCCAAGGCCGACCTCGGCGCGGAAAACGTCGATGCGGTGAAAAAGGGCTGCCCGAACCTTGGCCGCCACATCGCCAACGTCAAGTCGTTCGGCGTGCCGGTGGTTGTGGCGATCAACCACTTCTTCAGCGACACCGATGCCGAGGTGGCGGCAGTGAAGGCCTATGTCGCCGAGCAGGGTGCCGAGGCGATCCTGTGCAAGCATTGGGCCATGGGCTCGGCCGGGATCGAAGATCTGGCGCATAAGGTGGTTGAGATGGCCGAAAGCGGCAAGTCCAACTTTGCCCCGCTTTATCCTGACGATATGCCGCTGTTCAAGAAGATCGAGACCATCGCCAAGCGCATCTATCACGCCGATGACGTGCTTGCCGACAAGTCGATCCGCGACCAGTTGAAGACCTGGGAAGCGGCTGGTTACGGCAATCTGCCGATCTGCATTGCCAAGACGCAGTATTCCTTCACCACCGATCCGAACGTCCGTGGCGCACCCACCGGCCATTCGATCCCGGTGCGCGAAGTGCGGCTGTCGGCGGGTGCCGGTTTCATCGTCGCCATCTGCGGCGAGATCATGACCATGCCGGGCCTGCCCAAGGTGCCCTCGGCCGAAGTGATCCGGCTGAATGATCAGGGCCATGTCGAAGGCCTGTTCTGAGGCAAAACCCCGCGTTGCCCTTTCCGGTCTGTCCCCTTATCTGGGGGGCAGCCTGAACGGGGAAGACAGATGCGCGCACCGGCTGATTGTACCTCCATGGCCCATATCAGGGTCGAGATCGACCGGCTGGACGAAGTCCTTGTCCGCCTGTTTGCCGATCGGGCGGGCTATATCGACCGGGCGGCCCAGATCAAGGCCGGGGCCGACCTGCCCGCCCGGATCGACGCCCGCGTCGAAGAAGTGGTGCAAAACGTGCGCCGCCACGCCGAGGCCTTTGGCCTGCCGCCGGAACTGGTGGAAAAGCTGTGGCGGCGGCTGATCGACTGGTCCATCGCGCGCGAGGAAAGCATCCTTGGGCCCGACACATTGCGAAAAGACGAGGCGCACGCGCCGAGGAAGGCTTGATGACCGCTACCTTGATCGACGGCAAAGCCATCGCGGCCCGGATTCGCGATGAAGCCCGCGCCGAGGCGCAGGCCTTGGCCGACGCGGGCTGGACGCCGAGGTTGGTGTCGATCTCGGTCGGCGATGTGGCGGCGGCGGAATTGTATGTCCGCAACCAGCAGAAATCGGCCGAGTCGACGGGCGTGGGCTTCGAGGCCCGCAACTACCCCGAGGCGATCAGTCTGGAACAGCTGATCGGTGTGCTGGCCGGGTTGAACGCCGACCCGCGGGTGAACGGCATCATCATCCAGCGCCCTTTGCCGGCGCATATTCCGGTGAAGGCGCTGCAAAAAGCGGTGCATCCGATGAAGGATGTCGAGGGGATGCACCCTGCGTCCATCGGTAACATCGTCTATAACGATCTGACCCTGGGCCCTTGCACGGCGGTCGCGGCGGTCGAGATCCTGAAGACCCTGCCCCTGAAGATGGAAGGCCTTGACGTTTGCGTCATCGGCCATTCCGAAATCGTCGGAAAGCCCATTGCTTTCCTGATGATGGGCCTTGGCGCCACAGTCACCGTCTGCCACCATCTGACCCGTCAGGTAGCGGTGCATTCGCGCGCGGCGGATGCGGTGTTCGTGGCGGTGGGCAAGCCAGGACTGGTCCGGGGCGAGATGCTGAAACCGGGGGCGGCGCTTGTTGATATCGGCATCAACCGGGTTGACGGGCGCACCGTCGGCGACGCCGATTTCGCCAGTTGCGCCGAGGTGGCGGGCTGGATCACCCCGGTGCCTGGCGGGGTCGGGCCGGTGACGGTGGCGATCTTGATGAAGAACGCCGTCCTTGCCACAAGGATGCAGATGGACCACTACCGCACGGCCTTTGCGGCCGCGGAGTAAGGAGAAGCGACATGACGGCAAAGGTGATCGACGGCAAGGCATTCGCGGCACGGGTGCGCGGTCAGGTGGCGGCCCATGTGGCCAAACTGGTCGAGGAAAAGGGCATCACGCCCGGTCTGGCCGTGGTTCTGGTGGGCGAAGACCCGGCCAGCCAGGTTTACGTCCGCAACAAGCATGCTTCGACGGTTGAAGTCGGAATGGCATCTTTCGAACATCGGCTGTCGGACCAGACGTCAGAAAAAGCTCTGCTGGCGCTGATTGATCAGCTGAATGCGGATCCGAAAGTTCATGGTATTCTCGTGCAGTTGCCGCTGCCTGCTCATCTGAATTCCGAGTTGGTGATCAACCGGATTGATCCGGCCAAGGATGTCGACGGCTTTCACATTTCGAACGTCGGGTTGCTGGGAACTGGGCAGAAGTCGATGGTGCCCTGCACGCCCTTGGGCTGCCTGATGATGCTGCGCGATCATCATGGCAAGCTGTCTGGCTTGAATGCCGTCGTGGTGGGGCGCAGCAACATCGTCGGCAAGCCGATGGCACAACTGCTGTTGGGCGACAGCTGCACGGTGACGATTGCGCATTCGCGCACCAAGGATCTGGCGGCGGTGTGCCGTGGGGCCGACATTCTGGTGGCCGCCGTGGGCCGCCCCGAGATGATCACCGGCGAGATGGTGAAACCCGGCGCCACGGTGATCGACGTGGGCATCAACCGGATTGAACGCGACGGCAAGACCAAGCTGGTGGGCGACGTGCATTACGCCAGTGCGGCGGAAGTGGCGGGGGCCATCACCCCGGTGCCGGGTGGCGTGGGACCGATGACCATCGCCTGCCTGCTGGCCAACACCCTCACCGCCTGCTGCCGCGCCAATGGCCTGGCCGAACCCGAGGGCCTAACTGCCTAACGGCAGCGCGCCAGCAGTTCCGGCGGCCGTGACAGCGGTTGCAACAGGATCAGGTCTTCACCGGCCGGGACCATCGAGATGTAGCCCTGCCACATCGAGCTCACCAGCGCCGAATAAAGCGCGTTGGCGGGCACTTCGTCGACGGCCTTTCCCGGAAAGATCCGTGCCATCATCCCGGCCTCGTCATAGGTGGCGATATAGGTCGTGCCGCCCGCGTAGTGCAGGTGGATCAGGTAGGGGTCGCTGTGGGTGGGCAGGCTGAGCGTCAGGCCGACAAACCCCTCCCTTGTCAGCGTATAGCCAAGCTTGTCGCAGCTTTTCGCCACAAGTTCGGCGTCGGGAAAGGTGATCCCGTCCTCCAATAGCGGCGAGATCAAGGTCCAGCGCCCCTCCAGCCGGCGAATGACCTCGGAGTTCAGTTTCATGTGCAGGCCGACATCGGTGCCAAACAGGAGTGTCGGAAAGGCCTTTCGAAGCTGCTCGTAATCCGAAGCCGGGTCGGCCAGTGCCGGGCCTGTGGCGGCAAGGCAAAGCGCAAGCGCAAAAGGGTGGAAAACGGACATGAGGGAATCTCCTGCCAGGGGCTGAACAATGCGGACAGCCTAGCATTGCCCCCGGCCTTCACCTAGCGCGGCATCGGAAAGGCCAGCGCCTTGGGGCCGGTCAGAATGGCCAGCGCGGTGGGCTGCATCAGGCCCGCCAGTGCGGGGTCATGGCACCAGAGACCGCCGGTATAGGCACCGTAGGCGGCCAGGATGATTCGGGCGGCGTCGGCCAGAAAGCAGGGCCGTGACCGCCCGGCCAATGCCGCCTTGGGGTGATAGTGCCCCGAGATTTCATGGCTTTGTGACGGGTCTGCGATGTGGCGAAACGTCAGCGCGCCGATTGTCGCTTCGGCCTTGTGGGTGCCGCTGATGGCCAGCGGGGCCGGGTCGTGGTTGCCCAGAACCCAGATCCATTCGCGTCCGGCGATCAGCCGGTTCAGCCAGGATGCGTCGCTTTCGTCGAGGCTTTCAGCGGCTTCGAGGTCGTCGAAACTGTCGCCGAGGCAGAGGACGGTGGCCGGGCAGGTGGCGGCGATGTCGGCATCCAGCCGCTCCAGCGTGGCGCCGGTTTCATAGGGCGGCAACAGTGCGCCGCCGCGGCGGGCGAGGCGGTTGGATTTGCCAAGGTGCAGGTCGCTGACAGCCAGCAGGCGCTGAGCGGGCCAGAAAAGCGCGCCGGAGGGCAGGGCGTGCAGGGTCTCATTGCCAAGGGTCAGGGTGTGGTGCATGTCAGGCCAGGCCCGCCGCCTGCATCAGCGCCTTTGCAGCGGATTCCGCCAGCTTTTCGCGGCCCTGGCCGTGGATCGGCACCTTTCCCGGTTCCAGAAACAAGGGTGCCGCAAGGGGCGTGACGCGGGGCAGGCGGATCAGCTCGATGCGGTTTTGGGTGCGGGCCAGCAGATCTTCGATGCGGGAAAAGTCGATCATGCCGCGCATCGCCTCTTCTCTGGTGATCTGGAGCAAGAGGTGGTCGGGGTCGTATTTCCTGAGCGTGTCATAGAGTATGTCGGAGGAAAATGTGGCCTGGCGGCCGGATTTGCGGCGGCCCTGGTGGCTGCGCTCGATCAGGCCGGCGATGACGGCGACGTTGCGGAAGGTGCGTTTCATCAGGGCGTTGCTGTTGAGCCAGGTCTCTAAGCCGTGGCGGAGGGTTTCGGGGGCGAAGAGGGCGGCGGCGTCGGTGACGGGCTCCAGCCCCCAGATCAGGGTTGCGTAGTCGGTGGCGACGAAGCCGAGGGGGGCAAGGCCTTGATCCTCCATCTGTTTCGTGACGAGGAGGCCGAGGGTTTGCTGCGCGTTGCGGCCTGCGAAACCGTAGACGCAAAGGTGCTCGCGGCCGTCGTGGGGGAAGCTTTCGAGCAGGAGTGTGTTGCGGGTGGGAAGGCGGGATGTCTCGCGTTGCAGGGCCAGCCAGTTGGCGGTGTGGGCGGGCAGGTCTGGCCAGTTCTCCTGCTGGAAGAGTTGCAGGATACGGTCGGTCAGCAGGGTGGAGGTGGCGAATTTGGTGCCCGAGAAGACGGCGACTTTGGGGTCGCGGCCGGGTTGGCGGGTGACCTCGACGGTCATTTCGCGAAGCGCGTCATAGCGGACGATTTCGCCGCCGATCAGGAAGGTGTCGCCGGGGGTAAGCGAGGCCGCGAAGGATTCCTCAACCTCGCCAAGGGGTTGGCCGCGACCTTTGAGACGGACTTTCAGGGTCTCGATGTCGATGATGGTGCCAAGGTTCTGGCGGATGATGGCGGCGGTTCGCGGATCGCGGAGGTGCCAGAGACCTTTGGTCTGTTTCAGGCGCTGCCAGCGGTCGTAGGCGCGGAGCGCGTAGCCGCCGGTTGCCACAAAGTCCAGTGTCGCGTCGAATTCCGCCCGCGAGATGTTGTGGTAGGGCCCGGCGTCACTGATTTCTTCATAGAGCGCGCCGGCGTCGAAGGGACCAGCGCAGGCGGTCAGGAGGATGTGCTGGCAGAGGACGTCGCGGGGGCCGGGGCCGCGGGGTTCGCCGTCGAGCGTGTGAGCGCGGACGGCGTCGAGGGCGGCTTTGCATTCAACGACCTCAAAACGGTTGGCGGGGACGAGCAGCGCCTTGGAGGGTGCGTTGTAGCGGTGGTTGGCGCGACCGATCCGTTGCACCAGGCGCTTCACGTTCTTTGGCGCGCCGACCTGGATCACCAGATCGACATCGTCCCAGTCGATGCCGAGATCAAGCGAGCCGGTGCAGACCACGGCGCGCAGCTTGCCTTCGACCATCGCGGCCTCGACCCGTTCGCGCTGTTCGCGGGACAAGGAGCCGTGGTGGATGCCGATCGGCAGGCTGTCGTCGTTTGATAACCACAGGTGGTGAAAGAACAGTTCCGCCTGTGCGCGGGTGTTGTGGAAGATCAGTGAGGTGCGGTGCGCCTTGATTTCATTGAGGATTGCGGGGATCGCGTAGCGTCCGCCGCCGCCGGACCAGGGGGGCGGCTGGGAGGTGGACAGCATGGAAATGTCAGGGTCGGGGCCGGGGTCTGCGGCGAGGATTTCCGTGTGCGGGGAGAGGAAACGGGCAAGCGCGGGGGGGTCTTCGACGGTGGCGGAAAGGCCGATGCGGCGGAGATTGGGGGAGAGGGTTTGCAGGCGGGCGAGCAGCAGGGTGAGTTGGTCACCGCGTTTGGATTCGGCGAGGGCGTGCAGTTCGTCGATGATGACGCGTTGCAGGTTTTGGAATATCTTTGTGGAATCTTCGTAGCTTAGAAGGATGGCGAGGCTTTCGGGGGTGGTCAGCAGGATATGCGGCGGGTCGGCGCGCTGGCGTTTGCGGGCGGTTTGAGAGGTATCTCCGGTACGATCCTCGACCCGGATGTGCAGGCCTGCGCCCTCGACAGGCGCGCGGAGATTGCGGCGGATGTCGGCAGTGAGGGCCCTGAGCGGGCTGATGTAGAGGGTGTGCAGGCCGGGGGGTGGGTTTTCCCCGAGTTCTGAAAGGGTTGGCAGGAAGCCGGCAAGGGTCTTGCCGCCACCGGTGGGCGCGATCAGGAGGGTGGCGGGGGCCTGCGCGCGGGCCAGCATGTCGGTTTGATGCGGGTGCAGCGACCAGCCCTTGGCGGTGAACCAGTTTTGCAGGGGAGCGGGGAGGCCGACCATGGCGGCGAGGGTAGGCGCGCGCGCCTCGGCGTCAACCAGTGCTGGCGTGCGGCCGGTTAATACGCTGAAATATCAGCGAAATCATGGGGTGCAAAGTGCATGGCAAGCGTATGGCACCGGATGTGGCCGGGGCGAGGTTGACCATTTGGGGCGAATCGGCGGTTTGGCGGGTGTTTGAGCCGGGGGTTTCACACCCCCGGCCCCCCCCCGGCCCCCCGTGGAGTATTTCTGCCAAGATGAAGGAAGACGCGGGCGGGGATGTGGTCTGGGGGCTTGCGGGGCGGCGTGTCGGGGCCTAATCGGGGGGCATGAGATTGTTGTTCCTGGGCGATGTGATGGGCAAGGCGGGGCGCAAGGCGGTGGCCGAGCGGTTGCCGGGATTGCGCGCCGAGTGGGGTCTGGATTTCGTCGTGGTCAACGGCGAGAACGCGACCGGGGGGATGGGGCTGTCGGCCGAGCATGCCAAGGGGCTGCTGGCGGCGGGGGCCGATGTGGTGACGCTGGGCGACCATGCCTTTGACCAGAAGGACATCATTCCGTTGCTGGAGACCGAGCCGAGGATATTGCGGCCGGTGAATTATTCCAAACTGGCGCCGGGGCATGGTGCGCGGGTCTATGAGGCGGGCGGCGGGCGGCGGGTGCTTGTGGCGCAGGTGCTGGGGCGCGTCTTCATGAAGCAGCCGTTTGATGATCCGTTCTCGGCGATTGAGCCGCTGTTGAAGACGCATCGGCTGGGCGTCTCGGTGCAGGCGGCGATTGTCGATGTGCATGCGGAAGCCACATCCGAGAAGATGGGCATGGGGCATTGGTGCGACGGGCAGGCCAGTCTGGTGGTGGGCACCCATACCCATGTGCCGACCGGGGACGCGCAGATCCTGAAGGGCGGCACGGCCTATCTTACCGATGCCGGCATGTGCGGCGACTATGATTCCGTGATCGGGATGGAGAAGCTGGAACCGATGCGGCGGTTCGTGACCGGCATGGCGAAGGCGCGGTTCGAGCCTGCGGGGGGCGAGGCGACGCTGTCGGGGGTTTATGTCGAGACCGATGACCGGACCGGGCTGGCCCTGCGGGTGGTCATGGTGCGCCTGGGCGGGCGGCTGGAGGCTTCGCATCCTTGAGGTCGCGCTGGGCGCTGGTGGCGATCATGCTGGTTCTGGGTACGGGCTGGGGATCGACCCAGTCGACCGGCAAGCTGGCTGTCAGCACCGGCCATGCGCCGTTCGGGGTGATCTTCTGGCAGCTGGCGATTGCGACCGTGCTTTTGGGTGGGTTGACGCTGGCGCGGGGGCGGCGGCCGTTGCTGACGCAGGCAGCGTTGCGGTTCTACGTGATCGTGGCGTTTCTGGGCACGCTGATCCCGAACCTGGCCTTCTACGTCTCGATCACGCATCTGTCGGCGGGGGTGATGGCGATCATCATCTCTCTGGTGCCGATGCTGGCCCTGCCGATGTCGGTGGCGCTGGGGATGGACCGGTTTTCGCCGATGCGGCTGGCGGGGCTGGGGCTGGGGCTGACGGGGGTTGTGCTGATTGCCTGGTCGGGGGGCGAGGTCAGCAATGATCTGTCGCCGGGATGGCTGGCATTGGCTGTGGTGGGGCCGGTGTTCTATGCGATGGAAGGCACCTATGTGGCGCGGAATGGCACCGCGGGGATGGAGGCGATGACGGCGATGCTCGGCGCCTCGGCCGCGGGGATGGTGATCTGTCTGCCGGTGGCGCTGGTGTCGGGGCAGTTCTTCTGGCCGCCCTTGCCTTTCGGCGTGGCGGAATGGTCGCTGGTGGTGATGTCGGTGTCGCATGCCTGTCTTTACGCGGGCTATGTCTGGCTGGCGGTGCGGGCGGGGGCGGTCTTTGCCAGCCAGACCAGCTATGTCGTCACGGGAACCGGCGTTTTCTGGGCGATGCTGCTGTTGGGTGAACGTTTTCCGCCACTGGTCTGGCTGGCGCTTGTGGTGATGTTGTCGGGTGTGGCATTGGTGCAGCCACGGCAGAAGCAGGCGGAAGGGGACGCATGTTTGGTCTGACGATACCGGCAGAAGCGATGCCCTGGGTGGCGATTGCCATCCTTGCGGTGATGTTCGCGTTGTTCGTGATGGAGGTCATGCCGGTCGAGGTCACGGCCATCGGCGGCGCTGCCGTGATGCTGGCCTTGGGCATCCTGCCGGTGAAAGAGGCGACGGCGGTGCTGTCGAACCCTGCACCCTGGACCATCGCGCTGATGTTTCTGGTGATGGGCGGGCTGGTGCGCACCGGTGCTGTCGAGGCGATCATCGGCATGGCGGAACGCCATGTGGGCGACCGGCCGAAGCTGACGGTTGTGGTGCTGTTCGGCTTTGTCGGGGTGGCCTCGGCTTTCATGAACAACACGCCTTTGGTGGCAGTGATGATACCGGTGGTCATCCAGATGGCGGTGAAGATCGGCACCGCACCGTCCAAGCTGTTGATTCCCCTGTCTTACATGACGGTCCTTGGCGGCATGATCACGCTGATCGGCACCTCGACCAACATTCTGGTCGACGGGGTGGCGCACAAGCAGGGCATGGCGCATTTCAGCCTGTTCGAGATTGCCCCCCTGGGGATTGCGGTGATGTTGACGGGTGGGGCCTTTCTGGCGCTGTTCGCCAACCGGTTGTTGCCGGTGCGCCAGTCGATGGGCACTTTGCTGAGCGACCGGCGGAAGATGAAGTATTTCACCGAAGTCGCCATTCCCGAAGGCAGCCCGTTGATCGGGCAGTCGCCGCAGGAGGTGGACCTGTTTCGCCGCGACGGCGTGCGGTTGATCGACGTGTTGCGCGGCGATGCCAGCCTGCGGCGCGATCTGGCGCCGGTGCGGCTGGAGGTGGGCGACCGGGTGGTTCTGCGCACCGAGATGACCGAGCTGCTGGGCCTGCAGCAGCGCAAGGATGTGCATACGGTCGACAAGCTGAGTTCGGTGAAGACCGAGACAGTCGAGGTGCTGATCGGCCCCGGTTGCCGGATGGAGGGCCAGCGGCTGGGCGACATGCGGTTGCGGCGGCGCTATGGGGTGTACCCGATTGCGGCGCATCGGCGGAACCAGAACATCGGGCGGCAGCTGGACGATCTGGTGGTGCGGGTGGGCGACACGCTTCTGCTGGAAGGAGCCATCGAGGATATCCAGCGGCTGGCGGCGGATATGGATCTGGTCGATGTCTCGCGCCCCTCGATCAGGCCGTTCCGCCGCGCCAAGGCGCCGATTGCCATTGCGGCCTTGTTGTCGATCGTGGTGCTGGCGGCCTTTGACGTGGCACCGATCCTGCCCTTGGCGCTGGTGGCGGTGGCGGTGATCCTGGTCGCGCATTGCGTGGACAGCGACGAGGCCTTCAGCTTCATCGACGGCCGCCTGCTGGCGATGATCTTTGCCATGCTGGCGGTGGGCGAGGGGCTGGAGAATTCCGGCGCGGTGGAGATGATCGTGAACGGCATGGCGCCCTGGATGGCCGGGATGTCGCCGTTCTTCCTGATCCTGACGGTCTATTGCATCGGAATGGTGTTGACCGAGTTCCTGTCGAACAACGCGGTGGCGGTGATCTATACGCCGGTGGCGATACATCTGGCGCAGAACCTGGGCCATGACCCGCGGCCTTTCGTGGTGGCGGTGATGTTTTCGGCCACCTTGGCCTTTGCGACGCCGGTGGGCTATCAGACCAACATGATGGTTTACGGCCCCGGCGGCTATCGGTTCACCGATTTCACCAAGGTCGGACTGCCGATGAACCTGTTGATCATGCTGGTGGCCTCGACGTTGATTCCGCTGTTGTGGCCGCTGTGAGCCGATTGCAAAGGATGATCCGATGACGCGCCTTGCCCCTGTCTTGCTGGCCCCCCTGCTGCTGGTCGCTGCCTGTGCTGCGCCGATCGGCACGCCTGTGCCGCAGGCGGCGCGGTTGACTGACCGGGTGCTGACGCTGAGTTTGAGCGACGGCACCCGCTGCACCGTCGATTGGGCGGCGGTGCCTGCGGGGCGGATGCCGGCTTGTGGTCCGGGCTATGGCTATGCGGTGCATGTCGAGGACCGGCCGAACATCTTGCGGCAGTTGGCGCAGGGTCTGATGCTGGCCCTGGGCGCCGAGGGCGTGCTGGCGCCGATGGCCGAAGTGGTGATCACCGATCCGGCGGGCAGCGACTGGGTCTTCACCTCGCCGCAGAAGGCGGGCGAGTGATCTTCACCGGGCCGGGGTTGCCAGCCTGCGTCCGGCCGGTGTAGAGGACGCCATCACCGCAAACTCCAAAGGGGTAGGGCCATGGCAGGCCATTCGAAATGGGCGAACATCCAGCACCGCAAGGGCAAGCAGGATGGCATCCGCTCGAAGATGTTTTCCAAACTGTCGAAGGAAATCACTGTCGCCGCCAAGATGGGCGACCCTGACCCCGACAAGAACCCGCGTTTGCGGCTGGCGGTGAAGGCGGCAAAGGCGGTGTCGATGCCGAAAGACGTGATCGACCGCGCAGTGAAGAAATCCCAGATGGGTGATGCGGCGGATTACAGCGAGATCCGCTATGAGGGCTACGGTGCTGGTGGCATCGCCATCATCGTCGAGGCGCTGACCGACAACCTGAACCGCACCGCCAGCAATGTGCGCAGCTATTTCAGCAAGGCGGGCGGCAACATGGGGCAGACCGGATCGGTCAGCCACAGTTTCGACCGGGTGGGCGAGATTTCATATCTGGCCGGTGCCGGATCGGCCGATGACGTGATGATGGCCGCGATCGAGGCGGGGGCGGACGACGTTGAATCCGACGACGAGGGCCATTGGGTCTATTGCAAGGTCGAGGATCTGTCGGTGGTTTCGGACGCGCTGGAAAAGGCTTTGGGGGAATCGACCGAGTCCAAGCTGGTCTGGCGGCCGCAAAGCCGCACCGAGGTGGATCTGGACACCGCGCAGAAGCTGATGAAGCTGATCGACCTTCTGGAAGACGACGAGGATGTGCAGGAAGTGACGCATAACTTCGACGTGCCCGAAGAGGTCGCCGCGCAGCTGTAAGTGGCTGTTACGGCCTGAGAAAAGCCCCGTTCGCTACTGGCGCGCGGGGCTTTTTCCCTGGCGGCTCAGGCCGGGGGAACCAGATGGCGCGCCGCGCGGGCCCGGATTTCGCGGGTCAGGGATGCCAGCGCGGGGGCGGCAAGGCGGGTGAACTGCCAGTGCAGCGGCACGTCAAGCGGGCTGTCGGGCACGATCTCGACCAGCCGACCGGCGGCAAGGTGGGCGGCGACCAGCGGTTCGGGGTTCATGCCCCAGCCGAGGCCCAGAAGGCAGGCTTCGACGAAGCCCTGCGAGGAGCCGAGGGTGTGGCAG
>JBATAV010000355.1:0-6042 GCA_049662025.1 Paracoccaceae bacterium
TCGGCGGGCTGGCCGCCGGGGGCATAGGCGGCGCCCTGGGCAACCACATCACAGGCCGCCTTGCGGAAGGCGAAGTCGGTTTCCCACAGTGGCGCGCAAAAGCCGGGGGGGCCTGCATATTCATCGGCCATGATCAGCGGGCGTTGCACCTTGGCGCGTTTTGGCGTGCCGCCGGGGGCGGGAAAGTCGAAGGTGGCCTTGATCACCAGCGAAAGATGCTCACGGCCCGACCCGTCCATTCCCATGGTGAATTGGGAGAGGTAACCGGTGGAGGTGCGGATCAGCATCTGCCTTCCTCGCCAAGGCTATTCGAAGGTATAGGCGAAACCGTCGGGCGTGCCGGTGACGGTGACCTTTGTCAGCGGTGTGCCCTCCAGCTTGCGGTTCAGAACCTGGCGGCTGAGTTCGGGCAGAAGGGTGTTGGTCAGGATGGCGTCGATCATCCGGCCGCCGCTTTCCAGTTCGGTGCATCGGGCCTTGATCTGTTCCATCACACCGTCGCCGATGATGAATTCGGCGTCGTGGCCCTTGGCCAGCCGTTTGGCGATGCCGCGCAGTTTTTGTCCGGCGATGGCTTCGATCATCGCATCCGACAGGGGGTAATAGGGGATCGAGACGATGCGGCCCAGAAGGGCGGCGGGGAAGGTTTTCAAGAGGGGTGCGCGCAAGCTGGCGGTGAGGGTTTCCAGATCGGCGGTGCCTTTGCCGTCGTCGGTCATCGCCATGATCTCTTCCGAACCGACGTTGGTGGTCAGCAGGATCAGGCAGTTCTTGAAGTCGATGCGGCGGCCTTCGCTGTCGTCCATCATGCCTTTGTCGAAAACCTGAAAAAAGATTTCATGCACGTCGGGGTGGGCTTTTTCGACCTCGTCCAGCAAGACCACGGAATAGGGGCGGCGACGGACCGCCTCGGTCAGGATGCCGCCCTTGCCGTAACCGACATAGCCGGGGGGGGCGCCTTTCAGGGTGGAAACGGTGTGGGCCTCTTGAAACTCGCTCATGTTGATGGAGATCAGGTTCTGTTCGCCGCCGAACAGGGTTTCGGCCAGCGCCAGCGCGGTTTCGGTCTTGCCGACGCCGGAGGGGCCGCAAAGCATGAAGACGCCGACGGGTTTTTCCGGAGCGCCAAGGCCGGCGAGGCTGGTCTGGATGCGGTTGGCGATCATGCCCATGGCGTGGTCCTGGCCGACGACGCGGCGGGCCAGGATCGAGGCGAGGGTAAGGGCCTGTTCGGCCTGGGAGGCCAGCATGCGGCCAGCGGGAATGCCGGTCCAGTCCTGCACGACCGAGCCGACAGCGATACGGTCGACCGATGGCAGAATGAGGGGGCGTTCGCCTTGCAGTCTGGCGAGTTCGGCGGATTTGGTTTTCAGGGTGGCCAGGGTGGCGGCGCGTTCTTCGGCAGTCATATAGGCGGGGGTGGCCGCCTCTTCGGTGCCTTCGGGCGCTGTTTCGTCGGGGGCGGGGGCTTCGTCGGGCGTGTCGTCGGCAGTGTCGTCTACCGGCAGGCCCTCGGCGCGCAAGGCGGCGCGCAGGTCCAGCACCTCTTCCACCAGCAGCTTTTCGCTGTCCCAGCGGACCCTTGCGGCGTCCAGTTCGGCGCGGGCCTCGGCAAGGCTGGCGTCCACTTCGGCCTTGCGGTCGGCCACGTCGATGCCGACCTGGCCTTCGCGGTCGATGATGGCGGCTTCCACCTCCAGCGCTTGCAACCGGCGTTCGATGTCTTCGACCTCGGCGGGGGTGGTGTGCTGGCTGACGGCGACGCGGGCGCAGACGGTGTCCAGCAGGCTGATTGCCTTGTCGGGCAACTGCCGGGCCGGGATGTAGCGGTGCGACAGGCGGACGGCGGCCTGGATCGCCTCATCGAGGATTTCGACCTTGTGGTGTTTTTCCAGGACGGCGGCGATGCCGCGGACCATGCGGATTGCGGCGTCTTCACTGGGCTCTTCGACCTTGACCACCTGAAAGCGCCGCGTCAGGGCGGGGTCTTTTTCGATATGTTCCTTGTATTCGGACCAGGTCGTGGCGGCGACGGTGCGCAACTCGCCCCGTGCAAGGGCGGGTTTCAGAAGGTTGGCCGCGTCGCCGGTGCCTGCAGCGCCGCCGGCGCCGATCAGGGTGTGGGCCTCGTCGATGAAAAGGATGATCGGCTTGGGGCTGGATTGCACTTCGTCGATTACGGATTTCAGGCGCTTTTCAAACTCGCCCTTCACCGAGGCCCCGGCCTGCATCAGCCCGATGTCGAGCATGTGCAGATCGACCGCCTGCAGTTGCGGCGGCACGTCGCCGCGCGCCAGCCGCAGGGCGAAGCCTTCGACCACGGCGGTTTTTCCCACCCCCGCTTCGCCGGTCAGGATCGGGTTGTTCTGGCGGCGACGCATCAGGATGTCGATGATCTGGCGAATCTCCATGTCGCGGCCGATCACCGGGTCGATTTTTCCGGCGCGGGCGCGTTCGGTCAGGTTGGTGGCGTATTGCGCCAGCGCCGATTTTCCTTGCGGTTTGGCGGCGGGTTCACCGGTCGTGGGGGCGGCGGAGGTTTCGGATGAGGCTTCCAGCAGGCTTTCAAGCTGGGGTTCAAGCGAGGCCGGATCGATCTTTTCGAATTCGAGACTGATCTTCAGCAACAGCCCTTCGAGGACCGGCACTTTCATCGCGGCGAGAAGCACCCAGGCAGAGCGGACGGAATCGTCTTCCCGCTCCATCTTGCCCATGGTCCAGGCTTCACGGATGGCATGGAAGATGTGGTCGGAAAATTCCTCGACTGCACTTGCGCCGTGGGGCAGGCGGTCCAGGCTGCGCTGGATGTCACCCTCCAGCCGGGCGCCATCGACCCCGGCCGATTGGCACAGGATGTCGAAATCGGTGCGTTCGGTGCGCGACAGCGCCTCGATGAAATGGGCAAGCTCGACGTAGGGATTGCCGCGTGACTTCGCACTTTGGGCAGCGGCCGAAAACGCGCGCAGGCAGGTTTCGTTCAGTTTGCCGACAAGTTCCTTGCGCTTCATCGTATCGGAAGAGCCGCGCTGGGCCATCGGGTCGCCCCTTCAAAATATGGTTGTTCAACAGGCATGTAGAAAAAGCGGGAAATCCCGCGAGACTCAGTCTAGTCTGGAAAGATAGATTTTGCGACTGTTTTGACAGGGGCGTCAGGTTTTCAGACACCTCGGAGGTTGGACCCGATGATTGACGCACTGCCCGGCGACATTTTCCACCGCGGCCAGATCCTGAACAACACCTATGAGGTCGAGGGTGTGCTGGGCCGTGGCGGCACTGGCGAGGTGTATCGCGCCAAGAACCTGATTTCGGGGCGGATTGTGGCGATCAAGGCGTTGAACGCGCAGTTTTCCGGCCAGGAAGGCTACATCGAGCTGATGAAGCGCGAAGAGCAGATGCGCGACATCCGCGACGATGCGGTGGTGCGCTATACCGAATGCTCGCGCTCGGATCAGGGGCATGTGTTTCTGGTGATGGACTATATCGCCGGGCCGTCGATCGCCGATGAGATGACGCGGCGGCGGCTGGAGCCGCGCGAGTTGATGATCATCGCGCACCGCGTCGCCGAGGGGCTGGTGGCGGCGCACAAGCAGGGCATCGTGCACCGCGATCTGTCGCCTGACAACGTGATCCTGCGTGATGGCAGCCCGGAGAAGGCGACGATCATCGACTTTGGCATTGCCAAGGATACCGGGGCGGGGGCGCGGACCATCGTCGGCAACGATTTCGCCGGCAAGTATGAATATGCGGCGCCCGAGCAGATGGAGGGCAAGGCCGAGCCGCGCAGTGACCTTTATGCGCTGGGGGCGCTTTTGCTGGCGGCGTGGAAGGGGCAGGTGCCGTTTGCCGGGATGACTCCGGGTGAGATGATCCGAAGAAAGCAGGAGCGGCTGGATACTGCGGGCGTGCCCGAGCCGCTGAAAGGGTTGGTCGACTGGTTGGCCGAGCCATCGATCCCGCATCGCGCGCCTTCGGCGGCGGCGGTGGTCGAGCAGGTGGGCAAGGCGCTGAAAAGCCCGGTGTCCGACCGGGGCCGCACGGCGCCGCCGACTCGGGTGCAGACACGGCATGACCGGGTGGAGAAGAAATCAGGCGGCGGGTTTTTGGCGTTCGTGCTGCTGTTGCTGCTGGCGGCGGCTGGTGGCGGGGCCTGGTATGCGGGGCTTTTGGACGAGATGGTGGCCAAGGTCATGGCGCGGTTCGAGCCGCCGTTGCCGGTGGCCGCACCCTATCTGATGCAGGCCACGGCGGGGGGCGGGCTGGCGATCCCCAAACTGGTAGCCAATGCGCCCGACAAGGCGGCGGCCGAGGCGATCCGCGAGGGCTTTGCCGCGCTGGCGGGGAAAGAAGCGCCGGAAGATGCGGTGAGCCTGGCGCTGGGCATGCCGGGCGAGGGCTGGGCCAGGGCGGCGGCGTCGGTGTTCAAATCGGCCAAGGGGCTGGAAGGCTGGCGGATCGAATTGTCGGACATGGGTGCCAGGGTCTCGGGCCTGGCGGCGAATGCGGCGGCGGCCAGGGATATTCGCGCAGGGCTGGAGATCTGGGCCGGGACCTACGGCTTCACGCTGGCGGTGGACATGATGGTGGGGCCGAAGGTGCTGGACCCCAAGGCCGTGCAGGCGGTGCTGGACGGGCTGGCAAGCTGCGGACCACTGGAACAAGGCGACGCGCCGGCGGCGGGCTATCCCCTGGGGGCGACGATCTCGATTGCCGGCAATGCGCTGGATACGGGTTTGGCGGCGGGCCTCGATGCGGCACTGGCCGATACCATCGGCGACCGCAAGATCAGCGCCAGCATCAACGTGCTGAACAAGGATATCTGCGCGGTTCGGCAGGTGCTGCCGCCGTTGCCGACGAACGCGATCTCGATCTGGATGGGGCAGGGTGCGACCGGCGAGGCGAACCTGGCCGGGATCTACCACAAGTCCGACAATCCGGTGGTCGAGGTGCTGATCCCGGCCAATGTCACTGCTGGCAACCTGTGGGTGATGGCGGTGGACAATACCGGCACGGTCTTCAACCTTCTGCCCAACGTGAATTTCGAGGAAACCGATATTGCGAAACTGGGTACGGTCGAAGGCGGCACGCGGCGCATAAGGGTGCTGTACAGCCTGGACGAAAAACGCGCCGACATCCGGCTTCTGGCGATGCAGGTGCTGGACAGCGACTTTGGCAAAAGCGAGATCATCGCCTTTCTGACCCTTGGCGATCTGTTCGACACCCGCCGCCCGCGCGATGAATCGGTGGCCTCTTTTGCCGAGGCGCTGGCGCTGGCGCAGGGAGAGCGGCCGGGCAATGTGATCGGCTTTGCCTCTCGCATACTCGAATCCCGACCTTGACGGAGTCGAGGGCAGGTGTAGGTTGAAAGAATCGTATAGCTCTGCCAATCTTTACAAAAATTCGTACCTTTCATTCTTGGCGTAGACCTATGGAAATTGCGGCTTTCCTCGCATCGCTTGACCCGTCGTCTCCGTCGGGGACCGACCTGCGGAACGATGCGCGGTTCCATGCCATCGAGAACCGGCTTGAGGCGGCATCGCGCCCGGCGCGGCTGCGGCTGGTCGAACAGGGTGGCACCGGCGGGGTGGAACTGGATTGGGCCGAAATGCTGGACGAGGCGGCAACGCTGGCGGCCAGCGGACGCGACCTGCGGCTTTTGGTGATCGTGGCGCGGCTGTTGACCAACGAGCAGGGGCTGGCCGGGCTGGCGATCGGGTTGCAGCTTCTGGCCGATACGGTCGCGCAATACTGGGACAATCTTCACCCCGCGCTGCGCGAGGCCGCATCCAAGCGCGAGGCGGCGCTGCGTCGGAACAACGCGCTGTATCAGTTGGAAAACCCCGATGGCGGCGCCCTGGGCGACCTGGAATTCGTCACGCTGATGACGCCGCGCGGGCTGGGGGCGGTGACCGGGGGCGATCTGGCGGCGGGCGCCGTGTCGCGGTCGGCCTTTTCGGTCGAGGCGCCGAAGGGGCTGGGCGAGAAGGAACTGGCCGAGTTGATCGGCAAGCATGAGGCGCGGCTGAACCGGGTATCCGTGGCCTG
>JBATAV010000356.1:0-3240 GCA_049662025.1 Paracoccaceae bacterium
CCACGCCGAGCGGCGCGTTTCTCGGCAACCCGCTAAGGATTTTGTATCCGCACGGCCCTCACGCTATGGATCAACCATGACCGCCCGCCCCGCCAAACGCTCGCTCACCCTGCATGGACACCGCACCAGTGTTTCGCTGGAACCGGCCTTTTGGCAGGCATTTCGGGCCATCGCTGCTGAGCGGGACGTTCCCCTGAACCAACTTGCCGCCGAAATCGATGACACCCGCAGCAGCGGCGAAGGCCTTGCCTCGGCCATCCGTGTCTTCGTGCTGAACCACTACCGCGACGCCACCCGCGACAGCGTGGTCGCCAGGTCGCCGTAGCCGGTCAACCGCCGCTCATACGCCAGCCCCAGCCGCGCCGCGCAGTCGCGCGCCTTGACATCCAGCGCCGGATCATCAAGTTGCGCTTGATAGACCAGCTTGGTGTAATTGCCGAAATACATGTCGCGCAGTTCGGGGTGGCGGTCCAGGCCCATCGGCTTCCAGACGAATGCATCGAACTGACGCACCAGGAAATCGGTCAGGTAGAAGGCAGTGAATTCGTCTTCTGCCTTGACGGCAAAGGCCTCATTCCCTTCAAAAAACGAATAGCAATGCGGTCCTTCGACCATCTCGACCCCCAATTCCTTGCACTTTTCGAATAAAAGCCCGCCAGTCCCGCAGTCTGCGTAAACAACGAAGACCGAAGCATAGCCCGCCCGCCGTTCCTGCACGGCCGCCTCCACGGCAGTCACAATCCGGTCAGGCCAGAGGTGCAGATTGGCAGGCAGGCACTGCAGGTCCAGATGCGACCAGCCGTTGGCCGCCTTCAATGCGAGAATTTCATGCGCAAGCGCGCCACAGGCGATCAGCAAGACCCGGCCCGACGATGACGGGGCCAGACCCTCTTCGGTCAGGCGCGCATCATCGGGCGTCAGCGCCACTGCCGGACACCCAGGATGATGCTGGCCGTCACCCCGGCGAAGGCAAGCGCCAGCAGCGGAATCTTCGCCCAGAAGGCCAGCGCCAGCGTGGCCCCGGCGGCAAGAATCACCAGAACGACAAGGCCAAGGAAATGCGTCAACGGCATGATCAGGTCCTCCTGCCCTTCAATCTGGGCTTTCGACCGGCGGAATCCAAGTCACGAATGAAAGAGGCCCCGGAAAACCGGGACCCCGAATGAACTCCCGAACAGCGGTCCGATGCGTCAAGCGTTCAGTTGGTTGTGCTTGCGGGCGACGTACTGCTTTGCCGTCTCGACCGCCACGGCGGCATCGCGGCAATAGGCGTCAGCCCCGATGGCCTTGCTGAATTCTTCGTTCAAGGGCGCGCCGCCGACCAGCACGATATAGTCTTCGCGCATGCCCTTTTCCTTCATCGTGTCGATCACGACCTTCATATAGGGCATTGTCGTGGTCAACAGGGCCGACATCCCCAAGATATCGGGCTGCTCACGCTCCAGCGCATCAAGATACTTCTCGACCGAGTTGTTGATGCCCAGGTCCAGCACCTCGAAGCCCGCACCTTCCATCATCATCGCCACAAGGTTCTTGCCGATGTCGTGGATGTCGCCCTTGACCGTGCCGATCACCATCTTGCCCATGCGCGGGGCACCGGTTTCGGCCAGAAGCGGCTTGAGGATGAACATGCCCGTCTTCATGGCATTGGCGGCCAACAGCACTTCGGGCACGAACAGGATGCCGTCGCGGAAGTCGGCCCCGACGATGGTCATGCCCGCGACAAGCGCCTTGGTCAGCGTGTCATAAGGCGTCCAGCCACGCGCGATCAGAATGTTCACGCCCTCCGCGATCTCTTCCTTGAGACCGTCGTAAAGGTCATCGTGCATCTGAAGGACAAGCTCGTCATCCGACAGTTCGGAAAGGATGATGTCGTCTTCGTCGGCCATCTGTCGGCTCCTGAGAAAAGATCTGCAATGTGAATGCGCGCAAAGCGCCGCGTCCACTTCTCAGATTGCGACATGCCCGGATTGAAAGCCGACAGCAAGGGGTTTGGTGAAGATGGTAGCTGGCAAACGTTCACTTTATGTTCTATTCATGCCGCATGCCCCAGGCCCCCACCCTCTTGCCCGGACAGCGCGCCCGCGCCCGCGGCACCCTTTCCAACGCCACCGGCCGCTTCGAAACGCATCAGGTCGAGGCCGCCGACGACGGCTGGGACATTCCCCATGACGACCGCCTGTTGCGCACCGAGGTTCGCGACGAGGTGCCGCGGTCCGCACTCAGCTTCAACCGCTCGCCCGATCTGCCGTTTGACCGTTCGGTCAATCCTTACCGGGGATGCGAACATGGTTGCGTCTATTGCTTTGCGCGGCCAAGCCATGCCTGGCTGAACCTGTCGCCGGGGTTGGATTTCGAGACGCAGCTGATCGCGCGGCCCGGTATCGCTGTCGTGCTGGAGCGGGAATTGCGCGCCAGGGCCTATGTGCCGCAGGTGATTGCCGTCGGCACCAACACCGATCCCTACCAGCCGATCGAGGCGCGCCGCCGGGTGATGCGCGAGGTGGTCGAAGTGCTGGCCGCCTTTCGCCACCCGCTGGCGATCACCACCAAGGGCACTTTGATTGAACGCGACATCGACTTGCTGGCACCGATGGCGGCGCAAGGCCTGCTGCGGGTGGGGGTTTCGGTCACCACGCTGGACACCGACCTGTCGCGGAAGATGGAGCCGCGCGCGGCCCTGCCAGCCCGGCGGTTGGCGGTGATCCGGCGGCTGAGCGAAGCCGGCATTCCGGTGCGCGCCATGCTGGCCCCGGTAATCCCCGGTCTGACCGACCATGAGCTGGAGCCGATGCTGCAGGCGGTGCGCGATGCCGGTGCAGTGGCCGCCAGCTGGATCATGCTGCGCTTGCCGCGTGAAGTCTCGCAGCTGTTTCAGGACTGGCTGGCCGAGGCGGTGCCCGGTCGCGCAGCCAAGGTCATGGCCCGGGTGCGTGATGTGCATGGCGGGCGCGACTATGACCCGGCCTGGGGGCGTCGGATGCGCGGCGAGGGGCTGTGGGCGCGGCTGATCGCGCAACGCTTCGACAAGGCCTGCGCGCGGCAGGAGTTGGCGGCGCAGATGCCTCCCCTGCGCTGCGATCTTTTTGCGCCGCCCTTCAAGACCGGCAACCAGCTGAGCCTGTTCTGAGGGGGCAAGTCCTTTCGAAGAGATTTGCGCCGCGCGGGCCGCGATGGCGCGCCCCGACTACCCCCGGCGGCCGCGCCGTTCGCGTTTCGGCCCGGTATCCTCGCCGGTGC
>JBATAV010000357.1:0-4926 GCA_049662025.1 Paracoccaceae bacterium
AGATCACGGTGGGCACAACTGTGCCAAACGCCGTGCCGGCCGCTGTGGCGCCGTTGGTCAGATAGGTCTCGGTGATGGTGCCTTGGGTGATGGTGTAGCCCGTGGCATTGCTTTGCGGCAGCAGGCCAAAGCCGTAGTTGCCGCTGCCGTTGGTCGTAACCGTCCGGGTGATCGGCGTGCCGTCAAAGGCGGTGCCGGTCAACGTCATGGTGATGGCGTTGATCCCGGTATCGCCTAAGGTGACCCCCCCATCATTGGCGAAATCGCGGAACACCGTGCCTGCCAGGCACGATGAATTGACCACGACCGGGCCGGAATTCGAGTTGTTGCCCGGAACGGTGTCAAGCGAGCTGGTCACCACGCTGGCCGAGTTGGTGAAGCTCTGCCCGGCCGAGGCGACCGCCAGAACCCGAACAGGAACGGTAATCTCGGCATTGCCGTCGCTGCTGAGCGTGCCGAAGGTGCAGCTGAATGACGTGCCCCCGGCCGCGCCGGTGCAGCTGTTGGCAGTCGTGGTCCCATTGGTGACAACGGCGGTCGGCGCCCCGGCCAGTTCCATGTTCGCGGGCAGGCTGTCGGACAGGGTGACGTCATCGGTTTCTGCCAGGCCGGAGCCGGTGTTGTTGTGTACCGTGATCAGCCAATAAAGGGAATCGTGCAGATTTACGGTGGCGGGCGTAGCCACCTTGGAGACGACCTGAACATCGGTGCGGGTGCGCACGGTGGTCTGTTTGGTGGAAGAGTTGTTTCCGGCGTTCGGCTCGAACCCCAGGCCGGTTTCCGCCGACACCACGCTGGGGGAGTTCAGCCCGGTGCCCTTGGCAACGCCGCGCCCGGTGACAAGGATGGTCCGGGTCTGGCCCGCCAGGATCACCGGGAAGGTGCATTCCAGCGTTCCGCCCCCCGAACCGACCGCCGGAACCGTGCCGCAGGTGGCATCGGCCGGCAGGGTATGCGAGCGGTAGGAGACCTGGCTTGTCGGCATGGCATCGGTCACGACCATACTCTCGGCCGCCGAGGGACCAAGGTTGGTCACCCGCACGTCGTAGACGGTGTCGTCACCGATCGGCAGCGGGTCGATCGAGTCATCCTTGTTGATAAGAAGATCGATAATCGGGTTCGCAACGGGCGTATCGACGAAGGCCGTGTTGTTGGCGGGTTGGTTTCGGTGGTTGTGGTGGAAACCGCCACATCGTTGTGCAGCGCGGTGCCGCGAGTGGCAGGGTTCGGGCGGACGACCACAGTCAAGGTCTGCTGGGCGCCATTGGCAATGGTTCCAACGTTGCAAATCAGGCTGTTGTTGCCCGGTCCGGTTGTCGAATTCGCCGCCGGAGCGGTGCCGCAAGCACCCGCCGAGGGGCTGGCCGCGATGAAGGCCACATTCGCAGGCAGGGTATCGGTGATGGTCACCGCGTCGGCCGCCGAAAGCCCGTTGGCCTCGTTCCGCGCCGCGATGACATAGGTCAGGTCCTGACCGGCCGCGACCGTGGCGGGGCTGCCCGATTTGGTCACCGTGACATCGGCCCGCGCCGTGATCGCGTAGGGGACAGAGCCGGAGTTGTTGCCAAGGTTCGGGTCGGCGGTGACGGGCGAAAGGGCGTTGGCGATGTCGGTGCGCGCGCCGGCATTGCCGCCGGGACGAACCCACACCGTGATCACCGGGCAGTTCAAATTGACGGTGCAGACCGGCAGGTTCGCACTGGTGCAGCTCAGTTGACGGCTGGTGCCGCCCGAGGCGGCGGTGGTGCAGTTGATACCGCTGGCGGCGTTGGCCATGACCGTCTCGCTGATATAACCAGACCCGGTCGGCCCGACGGCGCTGTTGATCAGCCCGGTCAGATCGTCGGTCACCGCGACATTGCTCGAAGCTGCCGTTCCGGCGTTGGTGATCTGGATGCCGAAGGTTTCCACATCACCAGCGAGCAGGCTGGCCAGCGTTGCCTGCTTGACCACCGCGATATCGGCGGAATTGCCAGGCATGCTGCCGGTTACGGTATAGGTGATGGTGTTGTTAGGCAGGTTCAGGTCGGGCAGGTTGCCGTCGGGCGACCCGACCGTCAGGCTGTTGACGATACTGCCGGCGCCGGTGGCCGTGGTGGTCAGAGTGACGTCAGGCGTGGTGGCCCCGGCAGTCAGCGGTGCCAGAGCGGTATAGCCCCGCGTGCAGGTTACCGGCGCGGGCCCGGTGATCGGCGCATCGGGCGTTCAGGCCCAGCCGTTCAGGCCATAGCTGGTGACCTGAAGCCCGGCGGGAATGGTATCGACCATCTCGACCGTACCGACAAAGGCCGCATTGCCGATGTTCGAGGTGCTGATCGCAAAGCTGTAGGAATTGCCCACCACGACCAGGGGCGGCACCGGGCCGCTTTTGTTGGCGCGCAAGTCGATCGTCGGATCGGCAATCGTCGATCCGCCATCGGTGACGGTATTGTTGCCCGGCACCGGATCAATCGGCCCGGCCGAACTGATTGTCGCGGCGTTGGTCGGGGTGCCCGACAATACAACCGTGGTTGCATCGCTGATCGGCCCCAAGGCCACGTTGGCGCCCGGCCCGCTGCCGGTGGTTTTGGTGCATTCCACCAGCTGGCCGGTGACCGTGCAGATCCAGCCCGGCGCAGTAAAGCCGGAGATCGAGTAGTTTGCCGGAATCGTATCGGAAACCACAATCCCGCTCGGCGAACCCCCGGTATAGCGCGACACCAGGTTGAAGATGACCGCATCGCCCATCAGCAAGGTGCCCGACGGGCTGCGCGATTTGGCAATCGACAAGTCGCTGCCCGCCGTGATCGAGGTGTTCCGCGTGGCGCCGTTGTTCAGCGCAATCGGGTCGGGCGGCGTCCCGCCGGACACATTGCCTACCCCGGTGATGGTCGATCCCGAAGCCGCCGAAACCTGGCCCGAGAATTCCAGCGTGACCGATCCGCCAACCGCAATCGGCCCGGCGATGGTGCAGCTGTAGGTCACACCGGCCAGCGTGCAGCCCGACGGAGGCGTGGCATTGGCAATGCCGGTCGGGACCGGGAATTGCAGCACCACATTCGTGGCCGGATCCGGCCCGTTGTTGGTGGCCGCAAAGCTGTAGGCAACTGTCGACCCCGCGGCGGCTGTCACCGGCGCGGTCAGCGACAGCGAGATGTCGGCCCCCGCCGTGACCGGTGTTCCCTCGACGATCGCGATGTTGCCGGTGTTCGAGTCGCCCGCCTTTGGAACCGAAGCACCAAAGCTGACGCTGCCCGAGGTCGAGGTCAGCACATTGGCCACCAGGGTGGCCGCAGCCAGCGGCGCCAGCGCCGGCACGTTGCAGATGACGGTCGACGGCCCCACCGAAGGCGTCGGCGTGCAGCCCGTGATCGTGCCGGACGCCCCGGTGAAGGTGGCTCCTGCCAGGATGGTCAGGGAAAGCGTTGTGGCCGACGCATCTGCCGGGCCAAAGCCGCCGTTGGTGACATTCAAGCTGTAAGAGATTGGTCCGCCTGCCACCGTCGGGTCAAACCCCGCATCAGACGCGTTCAGCACCCAATCGACGTTCTGGGCCTGCGCCCCGCCCGGCAATCCTGCCAGCGCGATGAATGCGGCCATGATCCCCGCCAGGAACCGGGCCTTGGATGCGGGAGCCGAGACTCTGGGGTGTTTGACCGGCAAGGGGGCATGCAGCCGCTTACTGCGGGAAATCATGAAAAACACTCTAACCTCCTGGCCGCCCACGTCGCCAAGTCACGCAGCGCGCTAGGTCCGGGCGCTGCGTGACCGGTTTGGCCGAGGCCAGAAGCCATTCGAGATTGAAGAAGTCTCGTCGTCTGAGGTTCCTGGAAGATGAAAAGTCAGCTGTTGCTGAACGCACACCTCTCCTGGCCGGGCCTAGGTTGACAAGATATCCCTCTAGATACTCGACTGACAGCTGGACCGGCCATTTCACTGTTTCCAATCTAGCGATTCAGTCAGGGCAAAACAGGGTCCTCGCCATAGAAGCCGTATATTGTGTAAGTTTTGCCGACAAACTACAAAATGTAGTGCATGTAGGCCGGCGGTTCAAACGCACTGGGTGTCGCATTTGGGCTTCAGACTCATTGAAGATCAAAGCCAGAACAAGACGGTGGCGGCGAGAGCGACGGCGGAGAGGAAGACCTTCAGGCATTCGACGCGGCCATGCCGATCCTGTCTCGGCTCTTGAAGGCTGAACTGGCCGAACGAGAGGTCGGCTCCATCGCCTATCACATCAAGGCCGCGCGCTTCCCGGCTTGGAAGAATCTATCCGGCTTCGACTTCGCCGCCCGCGAGATCACGAGGCCACCATGCGCCAGTTGCACAAAATAAGAGTTCCTCGATGGCGCCCAGAACGCTGTCCTGGTCCGTTGGCTGGCAAGTGAAGGCATGGCATTCACCGAGAAACGGTGGCCCTGGCACCGGCAAAACGCACATCGCGACAGCCCTCGGCATCCGGGCCATCGCGCATCACCACCGAAAGGTTCGTTTCTTCTTGACCATCGAGTTGGCCAACACGCTGGAGCAGGAAAAGGCCAGGGGCAAGGCCGGGCAAGTCGCCGAGGGTCTGACCCGCCCCGATCTCGTGATTTTGGATGAGCCTGGCTACCTGCCGTTCAGCGCCTCGGGCGGCGTACTGCTCTTCCATCTGCTGAGTTAGTTTTACGGGCGCACCAGCGTCGTCATGACCACCAATCTCGGCTTCAGCAATTGGGCTATAGTGTTTGGCGATGCCAAAATGAGCACAGCGTTCCTTAACCGCCTCACCCATCGCAGCCGCATTCTGGAGACCGAAAACGACAACTTCCGCTTCAGGGCCAGCTCAGCCGCAGCGACGAGGAAGAAGAAAGAGGGCACACATGGCTTGACCCCAGCCTGAATCGAACACCAAGACCTAAAGCTGGCTCACTTCTCGACGGAAAACCCGGCTCGCATCCGCGTGGA
>JBATAV010000358.1:0-2353 GCA_049662025.1 Paracoccaceae bacterium
GTCTTCGCCAATGCCGTCTCGGCCGAGGATCAGGTTTTCGCGCAGGGTTTCGTCGAACAGGGCGGCGTCCTGCGCTACGGCGGCGAACAGGCGGCGCTGGTCGGCCAGGGTCATGCCGCTGGCGTCGGCGCCGCCGATCAAGATCTGGCCTGACCCAGGGTCGGCAAGCCCGGTCAAGAGGTGGAAGACGGTGGATTTCCCCGCGCCGGAGGCCCCGACAAGGGCGGTCACGCGGCCCGCCTCGGCGGTGAAGGAAAGCCCGTTCAGCACCGGCGTTTCGTCATAGCCAAAGCGCACGTCGCGGAATTCGATTCCGGGCGGGCGGCTGGCGGGCAGGGCCTGGCTGGTTGCGGGGCGGACCAGCGATGAGTGCAGGTCGAACAGGCGATACAGCCGCTCGAGCGAGGCATGGGCGATCTGCCATTGCCCGGCCAGATCCGACAGGCGGCGGATCGGCTGGAAGGTCAGCGCCATGGCGGCGAAGAAGGACATGAACTCGCCGGTGGTGCGGTCGCCTTCGACCACCTCGCGGCCGCCCAGCATCAGGACGGCAAAGAAGCCAAGGCCGGTGACGATATCGACCAGCGCGGGCATTGCGGCGCGCCCGGTGGCCGATTTCACCTCGGCCCGCACGATGCGGTCGGCGATCTGGGCGTAGCGGGCGGTCTGGTAGCCTTCCATCCTTGTCAGTTTCACCTGGGCGATGCCGTGGAAGATCTCGTCCAGACGGGTGGCACGCAGGCCGGATTGTTCGCGCATCTGCAGGGTCTTGCGGCGGATATAGCGTTGCAGGCCAAGGGCGGGCAGCATCAGCAGGGGGGCGCCGATCAGGGCGGCGGCGGTCCAGGTCGGGTCGATCTTCAAGGCGACGATGAGCAGTCCGGTCAGCGAGACCACATCGCGCGCCAGCCCGGCGATCACCAGTTGCGTGCCACCCTGGGCGGCGATGGTGTCGCCCTGGATCCGCTCGATCAGGCTGCCGGGCGGGTTTTTCTGGAAAAACGCCCCGTCCAGCGTCAGAAGATGCGCCAGAAGCGAGGTCTGCATTGCCGCTGCCGTGGTCTGGTTGACCCGCGCAATCAGCGAGCGGCCGATGATCGCGGTGATGGCGCGGATCACGAACAGCCCCAGGATGCCGCCGCCCACCCAGGCCAGCGCCTCGGTCGAGCGTGCGGCGAAGACCTGGTCGAACAGGGGCTGCAACAGCCACGACAGCGCGCCCAGCGTGCTGCCTTCCAGCACCGACACCGCCATGGCCGTCACCAGAAGCCCGGCGCGCGGGCGCAGGAACTGCCGCCAGTAGCGGCGGACCAGATGCGGGGGCGGGGCGGTTTCGGCCAAGGGCGGTTCCCGGTTCACGACAGGGCGGGTGTAGCGGAAGCGGCGGTCTGGCTCAAGCGTGCCCAAACGGGCGGCGTGGCGGTTGACGGCCCTGCCGGGCGGGGCTAGCCATGGCGGGTTGACCCCCGTGGAGCGCGCCCATGTCCCTTGCCAATGGCCACCCTTATCTGGCGATTCCCGGCCCCTCGGTCATTCCTGATCGGGTGCAGCGGGCGATGCACCGGGGCAGCCCGAACATCTATGAAGGCGGCTTGCTGGAACTGGTCGACAGCCTGTGGCCCGATCTGCGGATGGTGGCGGGCACCACCGGCCATGTGGCGGCCTATATCGCCAACGGCCATGGCGGCTGGGAGGCGGCGAATGCCAACCTGTTTTCGCGCGGCGACAAGGCGCTGGTGCTGGCCTGCGGGCAGTTCGGCCATAGCTGGGCCATTTCTGCGCGGCAGATGGGGGTCGAGGTGGAGGTGCTGGATTTTGGCAAGGCCGCACCTGCCGATCCGGGGCAGGTCGAGGCGGCTTTGCGGGCTGACCGCGAGGGGCGGATCAAGGCGGTGCTGACCACGCATGTCGATACCGCCACCACCATCCGCAACGACATCCCCGCCCTGCGCAAGGCGATTGATGCGGCCGGGCATCCGGCGCTGTTCGCGGTGGATTGCATCGCATCGATGGGCTGCGACGAATACCGGATGGATGACTGGGGGGTGGATGTGACCGTTGCGGCCAGCCAGAAGGGGCTGATGACGCCGCCGGGCCTGGCCTTTGTGTGGTTCTCCGAGGCGGCAAAGCTGCGCTGCGGGGTGGGCGATCTGGCGACGCCCTATTGGCGCTGGGGGCCAAGGGCCGAGGCCGAGGAATTCTGGCAGCTGTGGGATGGCACCGCGCCGACCGCGCATCTGTACGGGTTGCGCGAGGCCTTGACGATGCTGGTGCATGATGAGGGGCTGGCGGCCGTCTGGCATCGGCATCAGGTGCTGGCGGGGGCGGTCTGGGCGGCGTTTGACGCCTGGGG
>JBATAV010000359.1:0-2112 GCA_049662025.1 Paracoccaceae bacterium
GGGCCTTGGCGGGGGTGATCCGGCGATGAAGACGGGGCTGATCGTGATGGCGCTGCTGGCGGGATCGGCGAACTGGGCGTTTCGCGCCCTGCCGACGCTGCTGTTGCGGCGCGAATTGCATCCCGAGGGGTTGGCGGCGCGGTTTCTGGCCGCGACCGGACCGGCGGCGATTGCGACCTTGTTCGTGGCCTCGGTGCTGCCGCAGCTCTGGCCGGTGCCGCGCGAGATGTTGCCGCTGGCGGCGGGCACTTTGGCGACGGTGCTGGCGTTCTGGCCGCGCCGGTCGGTGGTGGCGGGCACGTTGACCGGGGCGGCGGCCTATGCGGCGGCGGTCTGGGTGGGGGTTTAGGCGGCGGGTTTTTCCGCTTGCGCGATGGGCCGTGGCTTGCCACGATACGGTCAGGGAGAGCATCCATGATCGAAATCAGCCCCAGCAAGGTCGTTCACGTCATTTACCTCGCCCGCGAGGAAAGTGCAGGCGAAGCAGAGCTTTACGCCTTTATCGACGGGCTGAACACCGAAGAGAAGGCGCATCTGACCGCGCTGGCCTGGGTGGGGCGCGGGGCCTTCGAGACCGAAGATTACACCGAGGCGGTGGAGACCGCCTATGCTGAGGCCACCACGCCGACGGCGGATTACCTGATGGGCATGCCGCATCTGGCCGAAAACCTGGAAAGCGGGCTGGAGGCGATGGGGGTGGACGTGTCGGGCGAGGAAGAGGATTTCCTGTAGCCCTCTTGCGCGCCGGGGCGGGGCTTACAATATATTCCGAAGCGGGAATATGAGGCTGTGATGACCCAGACGATGGATGCGGTAAAGTTGACCTGTGCCACTTGCGGGCAGGGCAACCGGGTGCCCCTGGCCCGGCTGGAGCAGGGCCCGAAATGCGGCAGTTGCGGCGAGGCACTGGTCGATGGCCGGGTGCATGAGCTGGATGCGGCCAGCCATGACAAGGTGACGCGCGGCGACGGGCTGGCGGTGCTGGTGGATTACTGGGCGCCCTGGTGCGGCCCCTGTCGGACGATGGCGCCGGAATTTGCCAAGGCGGCCAAGGCTTTGGCGCCGGGCGTGCGGCTGATGAAGCTGAACACCGAGGATCACCCGGATGTGGGCGCGCGGGCGGGTATCCGGGGCATTCCGGCGCTGATCCTGTATCGGGGCGGGCGCGAGGTGGCGCGGCTGGCGGGGGCGCGGCCAATGGCGGATATCGTGGCCTTCGTGCGCCAGCATGTCCCCGGCTGACCTGCGCTGACGCGCAGGATATCTGCGAAAATCCACGTATGGCGCGGCGGGCTTTGCCGCTAGCCTGCGGGTCAGGCTGGCTGGGAGACGCATCTTGGAATGGCTGCGCTGGCGCGAGTTGTCGCTGGCCCGTCAGTTCGCGCTGGCGGGGGGCGTGGTCATGCTGGTGGCGATGCTGTCGGTGGGCCTGTGGGTCTCGCGGCGGATCGAGGAGGTGGTGGTGCGCAACACGGCCAATGCCACCGCGCTTTACATGGAAAGTTTCATGGCGCCGCTGATGCAGGATCTGGCGCGGCGTGAGCGGCTGACCCCCGAGGCGCGGCTGGAGATCAGCCGGTTGATCAAGGACACCGCGCTGGGCGAGCGGGTGGTGTCGTTCAAGGTGTGGCGCAAGGGCGGGCTGTTGGCCGATGCCTCGAACGAGGCGCTGGTGGGGCAGCGTTTCCCGGTGACCGAGAACCTTCGGCGGGCCTGGGATGGCCAGGTGCGGGCGGATTTCAACGATACCGCCGATGCCGAGGACGTGGCCGAAGCGGCGCTGGGCCTGCCGCTTCTGGAGATCTACAGCCCGATCCGCGAGCTGCGCACCGGCGAGGTGATCGCGGTGGCCGAGTTCTACGAGGTGGCGACCGGGCTGCAGGATGATCTGACCCGGGCGCGGGCAGCCAGTTTTGCGGCGGTCGCGGCGGTGATGGCGGCGATCGGGCTGACGCTGTTCGCCATTGTCCTGCGCGGCAGCCGCACCATCGACCGGCAGATCTTTGCGCTGCGCGATCTGGCCAGCCGGAATGTCGCCTTGCGGCGGCGGTCGCAGGGGGCTGCGGCGCGCTTTGCGGCGCTGAACGACCAGACCCTGCGGCGGATCGGGGC
>JBATAV010000360.1:0-4984 GCA_049662025.1 Paracoccaceae bacterium
CTTCGACGAAGATTTCCTGGTCGTTGAACCGCTCGACCCGGGCTTCGACCAGATTGACGCTCATCCCCCGGTGCATCGACATTCGCCGGGCAATCGATGTGGCAAGGCTCAGGTTCGCATTGCCGGAGATGACCTTAAGTTCTTTTTGCGGAGTCATTTATCACCTTGGCGGGTCGCATGCGCAGTCATGTCGGCGGGGTCAGCCGGGGCTGCGACCGGCCGAAGGGAAGGTGCGCACGGGGCTGTAGTTGCGAAAGCTGGTCAGATCCTGCGCGTTGCATTCTTCCTGCCAGCGGCTGCCCGGCACCACGGCTGCCACCACCGGAAACCGCGCCGAGAAGGCATCGGTCGCGGGGCATGTTTCCATGGCGATGGTGGCCAGCCCGACGACAATGCCGCCCTGCCGTTCCACAAGTTCAATAGCGGCCTCCATCGTGCCACCGGTCTGGATCCACTGATCGGCCAAGAGAACGCGCGTTCCCGGGGCAAAAGCAGGCTGGCGCATTTCCATGTCCTGGGTCTTGCCGGAGTAGTTGGTAAAGCTGACCCTGTCGGTATCGACGCACAGCTTTCCGGCCTTGCGTATAGGCAAGAAGCCGGTGCCGGTGCGCGCGGCCAACCCTGCCCCCAGCACAAAGCCCATCGCATCGCAGCCCCCGACCACATCGAAGCTGACGCCTTTCAGGTCGGTGATCAGGTCATTCAGCAAGTCCTGGTACGCGGCGGCATTTATGTAGATCGATGTTGGGTCCAACCAGGCGAACTTGGGGCCTTTGGTGTTTGGCGACATCAGCGACAGATACCAGCGATTGTCGCGGGGGCCTTTGGGATCAGACATTTGCAGGGGCTCCATAAGTGCGGGTCAGGTCCAACAGGGCGGCCAGACGCGCGGGGTCGATGTTGTAGAAATCACCGGGCCGGTTGATGCCGGTTGCGACAAGGAAGCAGTCGACATCCGCCGCATATTGCGCAGCATTGTCGGGCGTTATGCCCGAGGCGATGGCCAGCGGCGCCTGGCCGAGCCCACGGCGAAAGTCGGCGATTTTGGTCGTATCGGCGGCCTCTCCCGTCGCCACGCCTGAGGTGGTGACCACATCCATGAAGGGCCGCGCGATGCGGGCGGAATGCGCGTTCAGGGCCGGATCCACAGGGCGCTGCTTCTTGAAGCAGACCCCACCGAAGTACCTACCCTGCCAACCACTGGCCGCTCGGATCGCGGCAATGGCTTCGGCTTCGGTCTGGCTGGGCTGACGTTCATCCATGCAGGCGTCATCGGCCCAATAGGCGTCAACCATGCAACCCTCAGCGGCCAGACGGCCAAGGATAGGAAAGGCAACGCGCCCCGGTTGGGCCAGAAAATTCACACCCATCCAGACATCGGGACACTCGGCGCGGATGGCATGCAGCACGGGAAGGAAATCAGTGACCGGAAAGTCATGATTGATCAGAAAAACGCCCGGTGCACCCAGGCGCACCACATGGTTGATATTTGCCAGCGCCTGCTTCTGATCAAGAACATGAATGACCGGAGTCACAGCCGGCCCCGGCGATTTGAACAGTCGGTGAAAAGCACTTCGGTCCATCAGACTCTCCTCTGGGCCTGATGGTACGGATGCCGTTGGCCATTTTCGAAATTGATAATTACAATGGTCCCATAAGGAATGGAAATGTAAGGCCCCAGACCGTGATCACCAATGTCCCGACCGACCTGTTGCGCACCTTTGTAACCGTGGTTGATTTGGGCAGCTATACCCGAGCTGCCGAAGCACTTGGGCGCACGCAGCCAGCCATCTCGCTGCAGATCCGGCGGCTGGAAGGCCTACTGCGCACCCGCCTTATCAATACCGACGGGCGGCAGATCCGGCTGACCGATTCCGGGTTGGCGCTTGGCCCCTATGCCCGCCAGATCCTGCGGCTGAACGATGATATCGTGGCGCATTATGCTGCTGAATCGCTGTCGGGCTGGATCCGGGTCGGCCTGCCGACCGATTTTTCCAATGCGTTTCTGTTGGCCGCGATCACCCGCTTTGCCGTCAGCCACCCCGATGTGCGGATCGAGGTGGAAAGCCTGCTGTCACGCAATCTTCGGCAGGAACTGGCCGCCGACCGGCTGGACCTGGCGGTTGGCATCGCCCCCACGCAAGATGAGGCGTTTTTGGTGAACGCGGCCACCATCACCCCGCTTTGGGGGGTAGCAGACAGCTTTTGTTGGAAGCCAGAAACCACCCTGCCGCTGGTGCGGCACCCCGACCCTTGCGAATATGCCGACCGGATGCGCGATGCGCTGCGGGGTGCACGCAAAAGCTGGCGGACCATTCTGATCTCGGGCGATGTCGCGGGCATCCAGACGGCGGTTCTGGCAGGCATCGGGGCCAGTGCGCTGACGCCCGCCACGCTGTTGCCCGGCATGCGCGTCGGCACCGAGGCCGAGGGCTTTCCCTCGCTGGCCCCGATGCGGATCGGGCTGTTTTACAAACACGCCCGGCTGTCCAAGGCCGGACATGGTCTGGCGCAATGGTTGATGGAGCAGATCACGCTGACCAGCCTGGGCTCGCCTGCATAAGCAAGATTTATGGGACCATACGCAGACCAAATTTCCGCTATGAATGACATCGCCCCTAAGCTTTCCGCAAGGGTCTGGGCGAATCGGCCTTGTGACCTTCAAAACAGGGGATACCGACATGATAGATCGCAGCCTGCACCTGACCCGCCGCTGCCTGCTGCAGGGGGCCGCCACGACCCTGCTTGCCGCCCCCATGGTGAACCGCGCCTGGGCACAAGAGCCTGTCACGATCAACATGCTGGCCTGGTATGGCCATGCAGAGCCCGATATCGTGGGCGAATTCGAGGCCGCAAACAACGTCAAGTTCGTGCCGAAATATTATGCCGGCGGCGACAACATGATGGCGCTGATCTCGCAATCGCCGCCCGGCACCTATGATCTGATCCTGTCGGATGCCGAATTCGTGCAGCAGTTGAACGCGGCGGGCTATATCGAAAAGATGGACGCCGCGCTGTATCCGTTTGACGATTTCTGGCCCGAGTTCCAAAAGTTTCCCGGGCACTGGACGGATGATACGCTGTGGTCGGTGATGGTGCGCTATGGCCTGTTGGGCGTGTCGTACAACACCGACGCGCTGACCCGCGAAGAGGCGATGAGCTATAATGCCTATTGGAACCCCAAGGTCACCGGCAAGGTCGGGCATTTCGACTGGCATCTGCCCTCGCTGGGGCAAATCTCGCTGTTGAACGGCAACCGCGCGCCGTCCCCCTTTGACATCGACGCAGCGGCCTGGGAAGCGGTCAAGGAAAAGACCCTCAGCCTGAAGCCGCAGGTGGGGGGGTATTTCGACTATGGCGGCACGTTCAGCAGCCTGAAGAACGGCGAGATGCTGGCCATGGTCGGCATCGGCGACTGGATCACCGGCGTGCTGGCCAAGGACGGCGCCAAGGTCGACAGCGTGATCCCCGAAGAGGGCGGCATCCAGTGGACCGAAAGCTATTCCATCGGTGTAGGCACCACCAAGCAGGAAATCATCAACAAGTTCATCAATTACATGCTTGGCCCTCAGGGTCAGGTGAAGTCGATCGAGATGGCGGCCTATCCGGGCCTGTCGCCCAACAAAACCGGCTGGAAGGCCATTCAAGATGCCAACCCCGCCGAGGCCAAACGCTCGGGTCTGATCGAGGGTGCAGACAATGACCCTATCAAGTTGCTGCGCGAAGGTCGGGTGTTCTTCCGCGACACGCCGAAACAGCAAAGCCTGGAAGACTGGAACGATTTCTGGTCCGACTATAAATCCGCCTGACGGACAAGCGGGCGGCCGGGTGACGGCCACCCCCCATTGAATGACCACACCGCGCACCCTTGATCTCTATCGTTATGCCTGGCGTCTGCCGCTGTTGATCTGGCAGGGCGCGTTTTTCGTCATTCCGCTTTTGTTCATGGCGGCGATGAGCTTTTGGCTGGTCAAGAATTACAAGATGGAGCCGGACTTTGTCCTCGACAACTGGTCGCGGATGCTGGGCCGGGGGGCGTTCTGGGATGCCTATTGGGTCACGCTGTGGCGGGCGGCGCTGGCGGGGGTAATAGCATCGGCCATCGCCTTTCCGGCGGCGCTGGTCCTGTCATTTCGGATGTCTGAAGGCGCACGGCGCTTTGCGCTGTTGTGCCTGATCGTGCCGTTTTTCACCTCGTTTCTGGTGCGGGCCTATGCCTGGCAGGTGATCCTGGCGGAAAGCGGCCCGGTGAATGCGGCGCTGGGGTCGGTGGGCCTGGGGCCGTTCACCATGCTGAACTCGGGCTTTGGGGCGATGGTCGGATATCTTACGCTGGTTTTGCCGCTGGTGGTGATTTTCCAGACCTGGAGCCTGTCGGCCATCGACAAAAGCCTGATCGAAGCGGCGGGCAATCTTGGCGCATCGCCGCTGCGCACGCTGGGCACAGTGATCATTCCGGCGGCTAAAACCGGGCTGGTGATCGGGGCGCTGTTTGCCTTTATCATGACCTTTGGCGATTTCGTCAGCCCGTTCTACCTTGGCGGGTCCAAACCGCCGACGCTGACCATCCTGATCATCGACAGCACCAAATCCGGCCAGCAATGGCCGCGCGCGGCGGTGGTGGCCATCACCATGATCGTCACGCTGTTTGCCGTGGCAGCCGCCGCCCTGCGCGCCGCTTACGGGAGGCGCGGATGAAAGCCGCCACCCTTCTGGGACGCCTCTATCTGCTGGCGCTGTTCGTGTTCATCTTTGCGCCCATCGCGGCCAGCGTGGTGTTTTCGTTCAACTCTGACCGCTTTCCCACTCTGCCCTTGGGCCATTTCACCACCGATTGGTATGCCCGCGCCTTTTCCCGCCCCGAGGTGTGGCAGGCGATTGGCAATTCGCTGATTGTGGCGGCGGTGACATCGGTTGTGGCGACGTTCATCGGCTTTGCCACCGCCTATACCGATTTCCGCTATGGGTTCCGGTTCAAGCAGGC
>JBATAV010000361.1:0-2543 GCA_049662025.1 Paracoccaceae bacterium
CAGGATGGTGCGACCCGGGCGGTTGCGGTTGCCGATGGTGGCCAGTTCCAGCGCTACTATGGCGGTGGATATTATGAGCGCGACGGCGCCTTCGACCGGCCGTCAATCGGCACCGGTCCCGGCGCCGGGCAGGTGTCTTACGCCGGAAACTATGCCGGCGTGACCAACGTCGGCGTGCCGGGCAACCCTGATGCCCTGCCCGTTCTTCCCGGCACCAATCCGGCCGTCATCCCCGACCAGCCGGCCCGGGTGACAGGCGACATCTTCATGAACGTCAACTTCGAAGACAATCTGGTCAACGGCACCATCTACAACCGGGTGATCACCGACATCGGCTTTGCGCTGGATGACGTGGTCCTGATTCCAACCGGGATCAGCGACACCGGCACCTTCGAAGGCACCGTCGAAGGCGAGGCGCCGAACGAAGGCTACGTGACCGGCACCTATGGCGGCATCTTCGGGGGCACGAATTCCTCGTCGGTGGCCGGCATCGTGCATCTGACCGCGTTCGAGGGCGGCTTCGACAACGAGCAGGAGCATGGCGTCTTCGTGCTGACCGAATGCAGCCTTCAGCCCGTCGGCGGAATCTGCGATCAGACGGCGCCCTGAGGCCGGTGGCCTTGGGCATCGTTCAAAAGGCCCTGAGTGCTGCCGCCTTGCTGGTGGCGTTTCTGGCCGGGCCGGGTCTGACGCTCGGCCTGCCCGAAATGCAGACCGCAGCAGTTGCGGCGGTGAAAGCCGGCGATGACGCCGCCGCGCGGGCCATGGCGCGCGAGATACTGGTCGTTCATCCCGGCGATGCCCTGGCCGAATTCGTTCTGACCGTGGTCGAGATGCGGGGCGGAAACCTGCCCGAAGCCCGGACCCATGGGCGACGCGCCTTTCGGCTGGCCGACAGCGACCAGCAGAAGTTTCAGGCCGCCATGATCGCCGCCGACATTGCCGACCGCGAGGATCGGCCACTGGCGCTGCGTTTCTGGCTGCGACAGGCGGCGGATGTCGCCCCGCGCGACGTCGAGAAGAAGGCAGTGCTGGGCGTGCTGGCCGAGGAAAAGGCGCGATCCCCGTTCAGTTTCGGGCTGAGCCTCAGTCTGGCGCCCTCAAGCAACGTGAACAACGGCAGTTCGTCACCCTACAACATCATCGACGGCTTCTACCCGGTTGGCCTGATCAGCGCCGAGGGGCAGGCCCTGTCGGGTTGGGAAGGCAGCCTGCGCGCGAACCTTGCCTGGGTGGTCGCTGAAGATGCGCAGCGGCGGACCGAACTGACGGTCACGGCATCGCATCTGGCGGTGGCGCTGTCTCCGGAGGCAAAGCGGGCCGCACCGGACCTTTCGGGCAGCGATCTCGGCGACAGCGTGCTGAACTTCGGGCTGCGGCGGTCTTGGGTGACACCGGATGGCCAGGCCAAGAATGTGGTCTCGCTCGAGATCGGGCGCGGCTGGTCAGGGGTGGGGACGTTCCGGGATCTGGTCGAGCTGAATCTCTCGCAGCAGCGCAGGCTGAAGGGCGGTCAGGCCCTGAGCTACGGGCTGGAAACGATCTGGACGATGCCCGAAAGCCCGGCCAGATCCGATACCCGCCGCACGACGCTGAAGCTTGCCTATGGCATGGGCCTGGCCAACAGCGACCGCATTTTCGCCGACCTCGCGCTCAGCGATACCACTGCGGGGCCCGGAAACGACCGGACATCGCGCGACATGCGCTCGGTCATGCTGCGAACCGGCTGGGGCCGGGCCAAGCCGGTGGGGCCTTTCACCCTTTCGGCCTCGATCGGGGCAAACTATTCAGACTACCCCGATTACCGGCTGGGGTTCATCTCGGTGCCCGGAGGGCGGCAGGATGTGACCGGATTTGGCGACGTGACCCTGGGATTCGACCGCCTGTCGATTGCCGGGTTTCAGCCGACGCTCAGCCTGCGGATCTTGTCCACGCATTCCAATGTCTCGGCCTTCACCACCCGCGACACCAGCCTGGGGTTCGGCCTTTCGGCGGAATTCTGAGCCCGCCACTTTGCCCTGCCCCTTTGCATCGCCGCCCCATGCGCTAGGGTGCAAGGCAGCACGAAAGGGACGCGCATGAAGATCAGATATCTGCACACGATGGTCCGGGTGAAGGACCTTGAGGCATCGATGGCCTTCTACCGCCTTCTGGGGCTGGCAGAGACCCGGCGCTACGACAATGACGCCGGGCGGTTCACGCTGGTCTTCATGTCGCCACCGGGCCAGCCGGACTGCCCGGTAGAGCTGACCTGGAACTGGGACGGCGATGACGGCCTGCCCGGCGACAGCCGCCATTTCGGCCATCTGGCCTATGAGGTGGAGGACATCTACGCCACCTGCGCGCATCTGGCCGCCCATGGCGTGGTCATCAACCGCCCGCCGCGCGACGGTCATATGGCCTTTGTCCGCAGCCCCGACAACATCAGTGTCGAATTGCTGCAGGCCGGAGAGGCGAAGGCGCCAGCCGAACCCTGGGTCTCGATGCCCAGCGTCGGGCATTGGTGACGGCCTGCGCCGGGGGGCCAGCCCCCCGGACCCCCC
>JBATAV010000362.1:0-3889 GCA_049662025.1 Paracoccaceae bacterium
TGAAGGGCGAGATGATGGACAGCGCCGGCCCCGGCATCGACCTTTACGCCATGCGCCAGCCTTTGGGCGTGGTGGCAGGCATCACCCCCTTCAACTTCCCCGCCATGATCCCATTGTGGAAAATGGCCCCTGCCCTGTCTTCGGGCAATGCGATGATCCTGAAGCCGTCCGAGCGGTGCCCGTCAACCTCGATGCTGCTGGCCGAACTTCTGAAAGAGGCTGGCCTGCCCGATGGCGTCTTGCAGGTGGTGAACGGCGACAAGCAAGCGGTGGACGGCATTCTGGACCATCCGGTGGTGCAGGCCGTGGGCTTTGTCGGATCGACCCCGATCGCGCAGTATATCTACGGCCGTGCGGCGACCAACGGCAAGCGGGCGCAGTGCTTTGGCGGCGCCAAGAATCACATGATCATCATGCCCGACGCCGATCTGGACAAGGCGGCGGATGCGCTGGTGGGGGCTGGCTTTGGTGCTGCGGGCGAACGCTGCATGGCGATTTCGGTTGCCGTTCCGGTGGGACAAAAGACCGCCGATGCGCTGATCGAAAAGTTGATCCCGAAGATCGAAAGGCTGAAGGTCGGCCCCTATACCGCCGGCGATGACGTGGACTTTGGCCCCTTGATCACCAAGGCCTCGCTGGATCGGGTGAACGGTCTGATCGCCTCGGGCGTCGATCAGGGCGCAAAACTGGTGATCGACGGGCGGGGGTTGAAGATCCAGGGCTATGAGCAGGGCTTCTTTGTCGGCGCGACGCTGTTCGACAACGTCACCGCCGATATGGAGATCTACAAGCAGGAGATCTTCGGCCCGGTCCTGTCGACGGTGCGCGCGCAATCCTATGACGAGGCGCTGAAGCTGGTGATGGACAACGAATACGGCAACGGCACCGCGATCTATACCGCCGATGGCGACACCGCGCGCGACTTTGCCAGCCGCGTCAATGTCGGCATGGTGGGCGTCAACTTCCCCATTCCGGTGCCGCTGTCCTACTTCAGCTTCGGTGGCTGGAAACGCTCGGCCTTTGGCGATCTGAACCAGTATGGCCCCGATGCCTTCCGGTTCTACACCAAGACCAAAACCGTCACGGCGCGCTGGTTTTCCGGCATCAAGGATGGTGCGGCGCTGAACTTCAAGGCGCTGGACTAAGCCGGACTTGACCTTTGCGGCCTTTTCGGTGCCCCCTGCAAAAGGGGGCATCGTTGTTCTAGGGGCGGGGCAAGGCAAAAGCAGATGGCAGTCACGTTTCGCATCCTGCCCGATCGCGGGCTGGTCTATGTTCGCTACGCCGATTTTGCGGGCCTGGAAGAAAGCTTTCGGCTGTTTGCCGCCTACACGCAGCACCCTGATTGCAGGCAAGGGCAGAAGCAACTGGTCGATCTGTCCGCAGTGACCGGATTTGACCGCGATTACGCCAAGCTGATGAAGTTTCAGGCGCTGAAGGTCGGGCAATTTGTCGGCCCGGAGTTGCAGACGATGCTGGCCTATCTGGCCCCCTCGCGCCCGGCGCATGAGATGGCGCTGATGATCCTGCGGTCCTGGGTGGGGTTCGATCAGGTGATCGCGCGGGTGTTCGACACCGAAGCCGAGACGCTGAATTTCCTGGGCCTGCCGGAAAGCCGGATCGCCGACCTGCTGATCGGCGTTTCCTGACCGGCGCCCTTCGACCGCCGGGCCCACCGCTTGCCAACGCGCCCCGGCTGGGGTCTTTTGCCGCGATGGGGGTGCAAATGGGCTGGACCGACGGGCTGATCCTTTCCGACGCGGCACGCAAATCGCTTGCGGCGCTGCCTGCGCATGACCTGCCGCGCGGGGCGGTGCTGTTTCGCCCCGGCGACCTTGCGCAGGGCTTTGTGGTGGTGCTGGCGGGCCGGATCGAGGTGTTCCTGACCGGACCTTCGGGCCGCGAAATCATGCTTTATGCGGTGGAACCGGGGCAAAGCTGCGTGCAGACCACGCTGGGGCTGATGGCTGAGGAAAGCTATAGCGGCGAGGCGCATGCGGCGGTGGACGCAAGGGTGGTGCTGATCCCGCGCGGGCTTTTTACCCGGCTGATGGACACCGAGGCGGGCTTTCGCGGCTTTGTCATGGCCGCCTTTGCCCGGCGCATGGCCGATGTGACCCGCCTACTGGAGCAGGTGGCCTTTGGCCGGGTCGAGGCGCGGTTGGCCACGGCCTTGCTTGACCTCGCGACCGGCGGTGTGGTGCAGGCGACGCAGGCCGAACTGGCCGCCCGCATCGGCTCGGCCCGCGAGGTGGTATCGCGGAGACTGGAGGCGTTTCACCGTCAGGGCTGGGTCGAAACCGACCGTGGCGCGGTACATCTGACCGATATCGGCGCCCTGCGCGGTATTGCCGCCGCCCCTTTGTGACCAGATCACAGACGAAGGCCGGCGGAATCGGTTAACCTTGGCGAAGGGCCCGCACAGAGGCGGGTGGACAAGGAAGGAAACGCATCATGCTGAAAACCAACGTCGGTAGCGCGGACAAGATCTTGCGCATCGTGATCGGGGTGGCCCTTCTGGTCTGGTTCTTCTTCGACAAGGGTCAGGGCTTCTGGCACTATGCCAAGCTGATCGGCGTTGTCCCGATCCTGACCGCGCTGATGGGCACCTGCCCGTTGTATTCGGTGCTGGGCATGTCGACCTGCCCGATGAAACGGAGTTAGGCCGCCGCAGCCGCCAGACGGCAGGGGTGGAAGTCTTCGACCTTCACCCTGTCGTCCTCGAAGGTGCAGAAAGTGGCGGTCGGCACTTCGGTCCAGCCGCCTTCATCAGCCTCCAGCGGTTCGGAGACCACGGCCATGCCCATGCGGCTGGCCGACCACCGGTAGTAAAGGCTGGGCGCCGCGTCGTCGGTGGCGTAGCGCACGGCGTAAAGGCGGCGACCGTCCGACAGGGCGGCGGTCAGGCGCAGATGCGGCAACCCGCCCTTGTCACGCGACAGGCGGATGAAGCGGGCCGAGGCACGTTCCAGCGCACCGCGCGGGTCGCCATCCAGGCCCTCGGCAATGGTGGCCAGAAACAGCGCCTCGCTATCCGTGGCGCCCTTGCGGTGCGGATAAAGGTGATCGGGGATCATCATGTCGGCGTCGCGGCGGAACCGGTCATAACCGCCGACCTGGCCGTTGTGCATGAACGACCAGACCCCATGCACGAAGGGGTGGCAGTTGTTGCGGCTGGTCGCTGTTCCGGTGCTGGCACGCACATGGGCCAGGAACAACCCGGATTTTACCTGCGCCGTCAAGGACTTGAGGTTGGGGTCTGACCAGGCGGGCATGATATCGCGGAAGATGCCGGGTTCCGGGCGGTCGCCATACCAGGCGACGCCAAAGCCATCGGCGTTGATCGCCGAATGGCATTGGGTGGCGCAATGGCTTTGGTGGATCAGCGAATGGCCGGGGCGGCTGATGATATCTTCCAGGAAAATCGGCGCCCCGGAATAGGCGGCCCAGCGGCACATCAGCGCGGCCTTCTTGAGTTCGGCATTGCTCTCGCCTCATGGTTTTTTTTCAGATTACCATGATTTCCGGCCTTTGCGTGGGGAAATTCACGCCAATTGGTTCATTCGCCGACCTCTTCGACCACCATCAGGTCGCGGACCGAAGCGCCCCTGGCATGGGCAAGGGCGGCCTGATAGGCGGGCGAGTGGTAGCATTCGACCGCCTTTTCCAGGCTGGGGAAGCGTGCCACCACGTTGCGGGCGCGGTCATTGCCTTCCAACTGCACATACCGGCCACCACGGGCCAAAAACACGCCGCCATGCGCGGCTATCGCAGGCCCGGCCTCATTGGCGTAGCGGCCATAGGCATCGGCGTCGGTCACATGAACATGGGCGATCCAGAGGGCTGTGGGCATCTTATCCTCCGATAACGGCTTCGGCGGCTTTGACGG
>JBATAV010000363.1:0-4272 GCA_049662025.1 Paracoccaceae bacterium
AGACAGCAGCCACGGCGCATCTTCTGTTGGCGGTGTTGCACGAAATGCAGGACCTGCAGCTGGCGCTGGCAACGGCGAAAGCCGCGGCGCTGCCGATCTGGTGCGTTCACGGCAAGGCCGGCGGAACCGTTGGCGGCAACGCGGTCCGCAAGGCGTATCGGGATGCGGGATGGGTGGACACCAAGGCCTGCGCCGTGGACGAGAACTGGACGGCGATGCGGTTGAGCCAGCGGCGCAGTTGACGCAACGCATTGGCGGGCTAGGTTGCTCTTGGGGACGACATCTTAGGGAGACCGCGCCGATGCGCCTTGTCTTTGCATGCCTCATTTCCCTGGTTCTGTCCCTTGCCGCCCAGGCGCAGGAAGACCCGATCCGGCAAACCATCCAAAGCCAGATCGATGCCTTGCTGAAGGATGATTTCCCTTCCGCGTTCAGCTTTGCAAGCCCCGGCATCCAGACCTTCTATGTCACGCCTGAACGGTTCGGGCAGATGGTGGCGCAGGGCTATCCGATGGTTTATCGCCCGTCCGCCGTGCGCATGGGAGAGTTGCGCGAAGTGGCCGGGGCGTTGTGGCAGCGGGTCTATGTGACCGATGCCGACGGGCGCGGCCATGTGCTGGACTATCAGATGGTGGAAGCCCCGGATGGCTGGAAGATCAACGCGGTCCGGTTGTTGCGGGCCGAGGGCATCGGGGCCTGAGGCCAGGGCCTGAGACTGGGCAAGGCGTCCCCTCGGACACCTCCCGCCCACCCTAGCCCGGCGCCCGAGGCGGCGCGAGCACCGTTGCGCCTCGACGCAGGGCGGCGAACGCCGGCCGGAGGCCCGGTTAACCCTTCGTTGATACTTCCCTTGCCCCAAGGCACGCATGGCCATGGGGGTCTTTTTCCTGTGCCTGCGTCTGCCCGAGATCATCCGGAACGAGGCAAGGGATACTGATATGAACAAGGCGATTACCGAAGGGCTGGTCCTGATGCCGCCGCCGTTTTCGGCAGGTCTGAACCTGTGGTCCAGCGCGAACGGCGTGCCCGGCGATGCAACCTATCAGGGCGCGCCCAATGCAGCACTGGTGACCAACGATCAGGATTTCGGTGGTTGCCTGGAGCTGCAGAAGACCTCGAACACGCAAAAGCTGCGGTCTTTCGCGCAGACTCCCTTGCGCCCCGACATGTATCTGCAGATCACCGCCAAGGTGAAGGCGGTGTCGGGCAACCTGCCGTCGGTGCGCATTGCGGCTTGGGTCGGCGACGTGTCGAACAACCATGTCGGCGGCATTGTCGAGACCGGGCCTTCGGTTGCGCTGACCCAATATGGCCAGGTCGTCACCGTTCAGGCCATCGTCGGCGCGGGCAACCGCATGGGCGTGAACATGGCCTGGGGCACCTCGGCGGTCTTTGCCCATGTCGGGCTTGACCTGACCGGGTCGAACGGCGGCGTCGTGCGGATCGAGGATCTGGTGGTCGAGGATGTGACCAACGTCTTTCTGCGCGACATGATCGACCTTGTCGATGTGCGCGACTATGGCGCCATCGGCAATGGTGTGGCCAACGACACGGCGGCCTTTCTGGCGGCGGATGCGGCGGCGGCGGGGCGGACCATTCTGGTGTCTTCGGGCACCTATGCGCTGCCGGGCAACCTGACGATCAACTCTCCGATCCGGTTTCAGGGCACCGTCACCCAGCCTGCGGCGAACCAGCTGATCCTGACCCGCAACTTCGACCTCGAGACCTATTCGATGGCGTTCGGCGGCGATGTGGACGGGTTCAAGAAGGCGCTGCAGGCGCTGTTCTATTACAGCGACCACGTCACCTTCGACATGTCGGGCCGCCGGGTCGATCTGAGCGAGCCGGTGGATGTGGCGGCAGTTGCCGGGTTGAACAGTTTCTCCAACCGCCGGGTGTTGCGCAACGGCTCGCTCAACGCGGTGACCTCGACCGCCTGGACCAGCGACACGGTCACCTCGGTCGCCACCTATTCGGTCAACAATTCCACCACGCTGACCGGGGTGGCCAATGTGGCCAACGTGCCGGTGGGTGCCTTGGTGCAGGCCACCGGCGTCGGGCGCGAGGTCTACGTCAAGGCCAAGAACATCGGCGCGGGCACCATCACCCTGTCGCAACCGCTGTATGGCGCGGCGGGCACCCGGACCTACACCTTCACCCGGTTCAAGTACCTCCTGGATTTCAGCGGCTTTTCCCTCTTGTCGCGGTTCGAGATCCAGGAGGTGGAGTTCAACTGCCTGGGCCTGAATTCGGCCGTGATGCTGGCGCTGGCGGGGTCGGTGTTCCGGTTCGACAGTTGCACCTTCAACAAGCCGAAGGACCGCGGCATCACCTCGGTCGGGTCGGGCTGCCAGGGAATGTTCATCGACTATTGTCAGTTCCTGTCGAACGAGCAGGGGGTGGATGCGCAGAACCGCAGCACAATCGCGCTGAACGTGCAGGCCAATGACGTGAAGATCCGCAACAACCGGATCGTGCGGTTCAAGCATTTCGCGGTGATGAACGGCACCAGCCACATGATCTACAACAACCACTTCTTCCAGGGCGACGATGCGCCGGCAGGCGTGCGGGTGGCGGGTCTGGTCTTTACCCAGACCAACGTGGCGACGGTGGTTGCAGGCAACTACATCGACAACTGCTTCATCGAGTGGGGCAACGAGCATGACCCCGAACCCGCCTACAACAACGAGTTCTCGTTCGGCGGGCTGAACGTGGTGGGCAACATCTTCATCGCCTCGGATGTGTCGTCCGCGTTCCGTTGGGTGGTGGTGAAACCCTATGGCTCGGGCCATTTCTTCAATGGTTTCAGCCTGGTGAACAACACCTTCAGGGTGTTCAATGCGGTGGTGGACCGGGTGGAGAAGGTAGATACCTCGTTCGCGGGTCTCGACTTCACCCGGTCGCGCAATGTGCGGGTCGAGGGCAATACCTATAACCAGGTCAGCCAGACGATCCAGAACCCGATCGTGATCAGCCATACGCAGAACACGGCGGCGGACACCTGGGTGGTCGATGCGGGCGGCTATATCCCGTTCGACGGGCGTATCCGCATGGTGGAAAGCGTGATGCCCGAGGGTGCCATCACCAACGGCGCCAATGCGGCGCGCTACGTCTTCCCCAACGCACTGCCCGGGCAGGGCGCGGGCGGCGTGCAGGCCCATCTGCGTTGGGGCGAGGCGGTGAAGGGCAAGGCGACGGTGGTGATCCGGATGGATGTGCCGGTTTGATCGTGGCCGTTTGACCGGTCTGGCCCGACACGGGGGTTGAGGGCCGGATTGGTGCGGGAAGGGCAGCTTCAGGGCTGCCCTTTTCGGTGGGGATCTGCGCGGGCCGTGTTGGTTCGCTCTGCGGACCTTTCGGACATTAGCTGCAAGCGCCCCTTGAGGAAGCCATCGGCCTCAGTATGAAATATGTAACATATTCCATTGACTATAATATAGAACATATGTTACCTATTCTATATTTACCATCACAAGGGGAATACCATGATGCCCGTAGTCAGAATCAACGACGCGACTTTTGCTGATATCAGCACGCTCAAGACTTGGTTCAAAACTAAGTCGCCAAGCGAAACCATTGACCGCATCGTGCGGGAGGCGATGGAGCAACTCGGGATCGAACACGACGACGAAACAGAGGGCGCGGCTGTGGCGTCGACTGATAGCGTCTTGTTGTTCGAAGCAGCGCCGAGCCTCACTTTTACTAAGCCACTGAAGGCGACAATCAACGACAAGATAGTCAAGAATCCCAACTGGGCATCAATCCTGCATGTGGTGATAGCACAAGTGAAGGCTAAGGGGTTCGAGGGTGAGAAGCTCGTCCGGGAGTTGGGCGTCCCGTCCAAAGCCGCCAGCTACGACGAGGATGGTTACAGATACGTCCCCGACCTGGCCATCTCAGTGCAGGGGCAATCAGCAGCGGATGCATGGAAGGAAGTTGATCGACTCGCTAGGAAATGGCGAATCCCGGTCAACGTCGAATTCGTCTGGCGACAGAACCCCAAGGCTCAGCACCCAGGCAAAGTAGGCCTTCTGCGGTCTGGCATCTCCTAAACGCGCGAGATGCTGCGGCCGTCCTGCCCGTACCGCAACGGCGTTAGTCCGGATTGCTTTTTTCCTTGGGACATGTCCGCAAGCCGTACCGGTGCTTTATGCAGACGGGGCGGGGTTTCGAAATCCCGGCTCACCGCTCCAGGGCGCCCTTTCCGGCGATGATTCTGGCGCGGAACCCGGCAATGCGGGAGGTTCGGGTTTCCGGCTTCTTTGCCGAAGC
>JBATAV010000364.1:0-3764 GCA_049662025.1 Paracoccaceae bacterium
GCGGAATAGGACCGCGCGGCGGCGGCGAATTCGGCCTCGCTGCCGATGGATTCGGACAGTCGGTTGGCCAGCGCCATGGCGCTTTCCTCGCGGCCCTGCGGCATCGGAATCACCAGTTCGGAGGCCAGCACCTTCAGCGCGCGGGGGCGCGCGGCGGATTGCATCGCCTTGTCGATATCGGCCTCGGAGATCGAGACCTGGCCGACATAGCGCGCCCGCACCGCCTGGCGCCACAACAAGCCCGCCACCACGAAATCGCGGTAGGTTTCGGGAGCGATGCCGATCTTTTGCAATTCCGCGATCAGCTGGTCGGCGGAAAGATTGGCACGCGCGGCGAATTCCTCCATCCCCTGGCGGATTTCCTCTTCCGTCACCTTCAGGCCCAGCCGCTTGGCCTCGGACATCCGCAGGCGGTCTTCGGTCAGCGCCTTCAGCGCCTCTTCCATCGGGTCGCCCGGCGCGCGCAGCAGTTTCAGGAACAGGGCGCGCTGAATCACCTCATACTCGGTGATGACCTGATCGTTGACGTGAAGTCGTGGTGCGAAAAGATCCTGCGCCCCCACCGGAGCCGTTGGCGTGCCCAGCAGGGCCGCCCCCAGAAGAACCGCCGCGATCGTGTGTTTCAACTGTGCCCGCCGCATCTCAACCTGCTGTCTGCCGCCTGCTTTTCATCCTGCACCCGCACTATGGCGGGCTTGTCTTGTGCTACTGGCACCGCCGCGCCGCCCCTGCCTTCGAGCCGCCGCCAAAGCCCAGAAGTTCGACCGAAAGGCCGAAATCCGTTGTCGGGGTCACACTAGTGGAGGATGTGAACCGACGCGAGAGGGAAAGATCGACCGCGACGCAATCGGTCCGGTATTCCAGCCCCAAGGCGGCCAGAGTGCCGCGATCGGCCTCGAAATCATAGCTGCCGGACAGTTTCGCGGTGACCTGGCCATTCGCCCGGTAGCGCGCATCGAAGGTGAATTCGCGGGTGGGGTCGGGGCGGTTTTCAAACACCGGGTCGGCGACGACCCACAAGAGCGAGGTCGCCAGCGCCAGTTTCTTGCGGTTCAGGGTGACGCGGGTTTCGGCCTTGGTCAGGGTGAAGCTGTCGTCAAAGACCGCCCGCCCGGTAAGGGCATAGCCATCGCCCAGGCTGAGGGTGATGCCGGCCAGCCAATCCGACGAGCGACCGCCAAGCCCCGAGGCCGGGCCGAACTGCCCGTAGTCATCGTCGCGCAGGACGCGGCCCAACGACAGGCCCATGGCCCATCCGGCCGGGTCCTGGCGGGTCCAGCTGATGCCGATATTGGCGCGTTTGCCCAGTTCCACCGCATCCGAGCCGGGAAAGCGGTTCAGCGCGAAAAGGTTGCCTTCGTCGAATTCGACCAGGGCGGAATCCTCGTTCGGCAGGCCCGCATTGCTGTTGCCGGCCCAGACCAGTTGCACGACGGGTTCGATCACATGCACCGCCCCGCCGGTGCCGGACTTGACCCAGGGCCAGCGCAATTCCACCCCTGCGACGGCATGGGTGCGGATGGTGTCGCCGGCGAAGACGTTGTCCTGCGCGATGGAATAGGCGTCGGCTGAGGCTTCGCCCAGCACGGTCGCCTCGATCCCGACGGGCAGAAGAAAGCTGCGGCGCCAGTCGACGCGGGCCGAGAGGCGGGAAAGGTCGCGGCCATCGGCGATGCCGTCGCCATTGGCATCCACCGGGTTTTCCGAACTGCGCCAGTGGCTGTGGGTCTGCAGTTGCAACCCGCCCTCGCCGCCCAGAGTACCCAGCGAGAAGCGGCGGTGAAAGGTCAGGTCGGCCATCACCGAGGGAATCGTGGTGTTGTCTTCATCGTCGCGCAGGGTCTGAAAGCTGATGACCCGGCCCGAGATATGTTCGTTGCGCCGGGTGCGAGTGATCTCGATCCGGCTGTCGAGGCGGTCGGTGTTGAGGATGCCGTAGTCCAGGAGGTAGGCCGGGTCGGACACCGTTTGCAGGTTGAAGGTCAGGGCGAAGTTCTGCGGCAGGCGGAAATCGCCGGTGGCAAAGAGATAGCCCCGATTCTTGCCCGGCAGTAAGTTGTCGCGCGAGGCGGCGCCGGTCAGTTCGATTTGCCCGGTGGCAAAGGCCTGACGGTAGCGCAATTCGACCGACCGGCCGTTCCTGGAGGTCAGATAGGGGGTGATCAGCAGGTCGCGGCTGGGTCCGAGAGTGACGAAATACGGGAACTTCAGCCCCGTCCCCAGCCCCGAGGTAGAGCGCAGCGAAGGCATCAGAAAGCCGGTGGCGCGGTTGAGCGACGGGTCGGGCATGCGCAGGCGGGGAATGAAGAAAACCGGCACGCCCGCGACGCGGAACTGGGCGTTGTCGAAGTAAAGCTGGTGCTCCTGCTGGTCATGCACCACCCGGCGGGCGCGGATTTCCCAGAGCGGCACCGGTTTGGCCGCGCAAACCTTGCACGACGAGGCGACGACACCATCCAGTGTGGTATAGCGCCCCTGGGTTCGCATCATCCGGTTGGCGGCCAGTTGCAATTGCTGGTTCAGCACCATGCGGGCAGAGGTAAGGATGCCTTCGGACAGGTCGGCCGAAAGATCGGCCTGCGAGGCCAGGATCAGGGTGGTGCCGGATTCGTCGGTCAGCACGATGGGGCCGTCGATGATCAGCCGGTTGGCGGCCTGGTCATAGACGATGCGGCTGGCGCGCAGGCGCGTGCCGCGAAACAGGATCTCGACATTGCCATCGGCGATCAGCCGGGTGTCGCCGGTGATCTGCAGGCTGTCGGACACCAGCGTGGCGCGGTCTTGCGCATGGCCGGGAAGAGCCAGCCAGCACAAGGCGAGAAGGGTGCAGAGAAGGAGGCGCATGTCAGCCGTCCTCCAGGTGCAAAAGCAGGCCAAGCGCCAGCATGACGGCGGCGACGGGGGGGCTCCATGCCGCCAGGGCAATGGGTATTTGTCCTGTCTCACCAAGAGCTTGCGCGAAGTTTCTAAGAAAGAAGATGGCAAATCCCGACAACATCGCATAAAGCACCATGGTGCCGGTGCCGCCAAAGCGGACATGGCGCATGGTGAAGCCGGCCGCGATCAGCACCATGGCGGTAAGCAGGAGCGGCTGCGCCAGTTCCATCTGAAACCACAGCCGGTAGGCGCGGGCCGAAAAGCCGGCCTTTTCCAGGCCGCCGATATAGGCGGGCAGGGCCCAGATCGGCACCGCCGAGGGGGTGCCGAAACTGTCGCGGATGCGGTCGGCCGTCAGGTCCGAGGCCAGGCGCGTCGCATCCGGCCAGTGCAGCGCTGCGCGTTCGGGGTTGGCGGTGGTCAGATCCCAGACCTTGGCGCCATCCAGCACCCAGGCGCCGGGCTGCAGCCGGGCCTTTGCGGCCTCGATCCGGGTGGCGGGGGTGCCGTCGGGACCGAAGGTCAGAAAGCTGACGTCGAACAACTCGGTCCCGTCCAGATTGGCGCGGGCGGCCTGGATGACGGTCTGGCCGTATTCGCCGCCCTGGCGCAGCCAGAGCCCGGTGTCGGAGACCGACAGCGTCGATGCGCCGTCCTGCAGGTAGGACGAGCGCAGGTCGTCGTAGTTTTTCTGGGTGGCGGCAACCAGCGGGTTCAGCACACCGATGGTGAAAAGCCCGATGCCAATGGCAGCCAGCACCGGGGTTGCCAGAAAGCGCAGGCCCGACCGGCCCGCCGCCCGCACCACCACCAGTTCCGACGACCGTGCCAGCGAAAGAAACAGCGCGATCGCCCCCATGATCAGGATCAGCGGCAGGATGCGGTAC
>JBATAV010000365.1:0-2891 GCA_049662025.1 Paracoccaceae bacterium
ACTCGCGCCCGTTCAAGGCCCGGTCCACCGTCGCCAGACTGACCCCCGCCGCCGCCGCCAGGTCCCGCATGCCAGGACGTCTTGCCATGACCCCTCCGCTGATCGATCCTTTGTCAGGCGATCAGAATGACGAAAAATGACGAATTCTTCCAGTCCGCCCGTTGCCCGAAATGGAACAAATCTTCTATCCTCTGCACAACAAAGGAGGAACCCATGGCCAAACGCGATTACAGCCTTCTTGGCGCCGATGGCGCCCGCGCCGTGGAAACCGGCCTTGCCGCCGCCGAATGGTACCACACCGAGGTGCCGCGCAAGGTGATGAAAGATCTGATGCAGCGCACGGACGCGCCGGCGATCCGCGACACGATCCTCCTTTACGGCCTCATGGCCATTTGCATCGGTATCGGCATCTGGCTCTGGCCCTCGTTGTGGTCGGCGCCGTTCTGGCTGGTCTACGGCGTGCTTTATGGCTCATCGTCGGACTCGCGCTGGCACGAATGCAGCCACGGCACCGCCTTCAAGACGCCCTGGATGAACAATGTGGTCTACCAGATCGCCAGCTTCATGATCATGCGCAATTCCGCCACCTGGCGGTGGAGCCACGCCCGCCACCACACCGACACCTGCATCGTCGGCCGCGACCCCGAAATCGCGGTGATGCGCCCGCCGGTGCTGGCCAAGGCGATCGGCAGCTTTTTCGGCCTCACCGAGGTGATCGACTTCTTCCCCCGGCTGATCCGCAACGCGATTTCCGGCCCCACCGCCGAGGAACGGACCTTCGTGCCCGAAAGCGAATGGCCCAAAGTGATGCGCGTCGCCCGGATCCATGCGCTGATCTACGCCGCAACCCTTGGCCTTGCGGTCTGGACGCAGTCGATCCTGCCCTTCATGGTGATCGGCCTGCCCCGCCTCTATGGCGCCTGGCACCATGTGATGACCGGCCTTCTGCAGCACGGCGGGCTGGCCGACAACGTCATCGACCACCGGCTGAACAGCCGCACGGTGCTGATGAACCCGATCTCGCGCTTCATCTACTGGAACATGAACTACCATGTCGAACACCACATGTTCCCGATGGTGCCCTATCATGCCCTGCCCCGCCTGCATGACACGATCAAACATGACCTGCCCGCGCCCACCCCTTCCATCGCCCAGGGCTACCGCGAGATGTGGCCTGCCTTCATACGCCAGTTGCGGTATGAGGATTACTTTCTGAAACAGGCGCTGCCGCCCACCGCCAAACCCTACCGCGAGGAATTCCACGCCCTTTCGCCCGGCGCGCCGCCTGCTGCCCCCGCCAACGCCCTTCCCGCCGAATAAGGACACCCCATGCCCTGGACCGCCGCCTGCGCCACCACCGACATCGACAAGGAAGACCTGATCCGCTGGGACCATGGCGGCGCGACCTATGCCATCTACCACTCGCCCGAAGGCGACTTCTTCGCCACCGCCGGGCAATGCACCCATGAAAACGCGCATCTCAGCGGCGGCCTCGTCCTCGGCCACCTGATCGAATGCCCCAAGCACAACGGCCAGTTCGACTATCGCAACGGCGCGGCGATGCGCGCGCCGGTCTGCGTCGCCCTGCGCACCTTTCCGGTCAAGGTCGAAGACGGCACCGTCTATGTCGAGGTGCCCTGATGGCGCCACCCACCGTCCGCGACCTTCTGGAGGCGCGCGGCCACCACCAATTCGCCATGCTGCGGGTGGAAACGATTGCTGAGGCCGAAGCCGCCGCCCGCGCCGGGGTTGAACTGCTCTCGATCCCGCCCGCGATGATCCTTGACCGCCGCTTCCGCGACGCGGCGCCCGATTGCTTTGCCTTCCCTGGTGACAATTTCTACGAAATCGGCGGCACCGACGATTTCCTGAAATGGGCAATGCCGCTCTGCAAGCACGGCGCCGACGGCTTTTACTGCTCGGGCAGCCTTGCCACCATCCGCGCCATGGCCGACCACGCCCTGCCGGTCTGCGGCCATGTCGGGCTGATCCCGTCGAAACGCACCTGGACCGGCGGCTTCAAGGCCGTCGGCAAGACGCTGGAGACCGCGCAACTGGTCTGGCGCCAGATCCGCGCGCTGGAAGAGGCCGGCGCGTTTGCCGCGGAAATCGAGGTGGTGCCGCATTCGATCACCCAGGCCATCGCCGAGAGGACCAGCCTGTTCCTGATCTCGATGGGCGCAGGCGCAGGCGGCCACGCGCAGTACCTGTTTACCGACGACATCCTGGGCCAGAACCGCGGCCATATCCCGCGCCATGCCAAGGTCTACGCCGATTTCGCCGCCGAACAGGACCGCCTGCAAGCGCTGCGCATCGACGCCATGTCGCGCTTTGCCCACGATGTTCACAACGGCGACTACCCGGCCCCCCAGCACCTGGTCAATTGCGACGCCTCCGTCGTGGACACCTTCCGCGACTGGCTGAACCGGCAGTAGCCACACCACCATTTCATCCGTCTGAATATCACCTCGGGGCGGCAGACAGCCACTCCGCCGCAGCCAGCCTCAGGGAATGACCTTGCCGGGGTTCATCACGCCGCCGGGGTCCAGCGCCGCCTTGACCGCCCGCATCACCTCCAGCGCCACCGCATCCTTCCGGCGCCGCATCGAGGGCAGTTTCGACAGCCCGATCCCATGCTCGGCGCTGAACGAGCCGCCCAGGTCCGGCACCACGTCTTCAACCGACTCCATCACCGCATCCTTCAACGCCGCATCGTCGCGGCTGGGAAAGACACTGAAATGCAGGTTGCCATCGCCCAGATGCGCCACCGTCAGGGTGCTGAAACCGGGGTCCAGCGTCCGCAGCCGCGCGTCGACGCCGTGCATGAACACATCAACCCTGTCCACCGGCAGGCAGACGTCGAAATCCACCACCGGCTCCAGCCCCACCGT
>JBATAV010000366.1:0-4392 GCA_049662025.1 Paracoccaceae bacterium
ATCACCTCAAGGTAGAGATCGCCCAACCCCAACAGCCGGTTGCGCGTGGCCATGTGCGGATGCTGCCCGCCACCCTGAAGCCGCACCGCCAGCGCTGCCTCGACCGCCGCAACGCCCTCGTCCAGCGCCAGTGCCGACACCGCCAGATGGTCGAAAACCAGCGTCATGTCGCTTCCGACACCACCTTTGCCTCGGCCTTCAGCGCCTGCGCCAGCGCGGCAAAGCGCGCCTGCGCCACTTCGCCGAACAGGCCCTTGCCTTCCTCGGTCAAGGCCAGCGTCAACTGCAGCCTTCTCGGCTGCCAGCGCAAGGCCCCCGCCAGTGCCGGGTCGCCCACCGCCAGCATCGCGCCAAAGCGCATCGCCTTGCCCAGCACCTCGGCGGCCTGAATGTCGGCGTCGCTCAGCAGGCGGAACAGCGGCTCCAACCGGCTGCCCGCGCGGTTGTTCTTGTAGCGGTGCAACAGCGCCAGTCCCAGAAACACCCGGCCCGGATGGTCCAGCCCGCCCAGATTGGCGCGGGTGGCGTTGTCGAAACAGGCCTCGGCGCGATAGTCCGGATGCGCGCGCCAAGTGGTGTCATGCAACAGGCACGCGGTCCTGATCAGCCGCATCCGGTCGACGGACGCGCCCTTGAACAAGGGTTCCAGAAAGGCAAACAGCTTCTTGCCAAAGCCGGGCAGGCGGGCCTGAGTCAGCTCTGTCATCCGCGCCGCCTCGATCAGCGGGTCGCGGGCGCGCAGCCGTTCGGGCATCTGCTCGTACAAAAGCCCCTCGCGGATGCCATAGGCCGACACGTCGATCTCGGATGGCTTCAGCACCCGGATGATCTCGCGCAAGACCTCGCAGGCCAGCGGCACCAGTTCCATCCGTTCCGCCGATGTGCCGGTGCGGCCGCGCAGCACCGCCAGATCGGCTGTGGCCAGCCAGTCCAGCGTGTCGGTCAGCCCCTGTGGGGTCATGCGGTATTCGTGCAGCACCGTCAGCGGATAAGCCCGCCGCTCCATGTCCAGCCGGGCGATGACGCGCCAGCTGCCGCCCACCAGATAGACCCGGTCACCCGCCGGGCGGATCTCTTTCGCCGCACTTTCCAGCACGGCGGCGATATGGGCCTTGCGCGCCTTGGCCCCGCCCGCGATCTGCTGCAACCGGAACGGCCCCAGCGGGGTCGAGACCCGCTTGCCGACCTTGCCCGCCCCGATCCGCGCCAGTTCCATCGAGTTGCCGCCGATGTCGCAGACGATGCCCTTGGCTTCCGGCCAGCCCAGAAGCACGCCCTGCGCCGACAGCCGCGCCTCTTCCGCACCGTCGATCACATGCAAGCGCAAGCCTGTCTGCGCCAGCACCGCGGCCTGAAACTCCGGCCCGTCGCTGGCCTCGCGCACTGCGGCGGTTGCCACCACGGTCAGGGGCAGAATGCCCATCCCCTTGGCCAACAACGCAAACCGCTTCAGCGCCGACATCGCGCGGGCCTTGCCTTCGGGGTTCAGATGCCCGGTATCGGCCAGTCCCTTGCCCAACCCGCACATGATCTTTTCGTTGTAGAAATAGGCCGGGCTGCGTGCCGCCCCGTCGAACACCCCCATCCGGACCGAGTTCGACCCCACGTCCACCACCCCCACCCGGCTTAGCGCGCGGGCCGAGGGGTCGTCGAACAGCGGGCGGCCAAACGGCCCCCAGTCGCCATCGTCGTCGTCGTCATGGGCAGGCGGTGCGCCGTCGGCAGCCATGGCCGAATCCCCCGGAAGTTCTGGTCGGACTGTGCAGGCGCGCTCCCCCCCGGTCAACCACGCCGGTCGCCTCATTGCGCCGATGCCGCGCCATCCTCGCGCGCCGTGGCCAACCGCGGCACGTCCTTTGCCCCCGCCGTGCCCCGGCCCGACAGCGAGGGGTTTTCCATGAAGAACCGGTGGCAGGAAAACAGGTTCCCTGCGCCCAGATCGCGGCTGTAGCTGCCATCCGCCGCCAGCACCCAGCTTTGCGCCTCATCGGCGAAATTGGCCGCCATGATCTGGCCCATGATCTGGTTCTTCACCGTCGGGTTCAGCGCCTCGATCAGCGTCTCCACCCGCCGCGTCAGGTTGCGCCCCATCCAGTCGGCTGAAGAAAAGAACACCCGCGCCTGCTTTGACGGCAAGCCGTGGCCATTGCCGAAACAGACGATGCGGGAATGCTCCAGAAACCGCCCGACGATGGATTTCACCCGGATCGTCTCGCTCAGCCCCTTCACGCCGGGGCGCAAGCCGCAGATGCCGCGCACCACAAGGCTGATCTTCACCCCGGCCCGCGACGCCGCATAAAGCGCGTCGATCACCTGCGGGTCGATCATGCTGTTCACCTTGGCCCAGATCTCCGCCGGTTTGCCGGCGCGGGCGTTCTCGGCCTCGCGCGCGATCAACTCCAACAGGCGCGGCTTCAGCGAGATCGGCGAGATCGCAAGGTTCTCCAGCCCCTCGGGCTGCACATAGCCCGACAGATAGTTGAACACCTTGGTCGCATCGCGCCCCAGCGCCGGATCACAGGTAAAGAACGACAGATCAGTATAGATGCGCGCGGTGATCGGGTGGTAATTGCCGGTGCCGTAGTGGGTATAGGTCACCAGCGTATCGCCCTCGCGCCGGACCACGGTGCTGATTTTCGCATGCGTCTTCAGATGCATGAAGCCGTAGACCACATGCGCCCCGGCGCGTTCCAGCCGCCGCGATTGCCGGATGTTCGCCGCCTCGTCGAACCGCGCCTTCAACTCGACCAAGGCCGTCACCGACTTGCCGCCTTCCGCCGCCTCGCACAGCGCCGAGACGATGGGGCTGTCCCAACTGGTCCGGTACAGCGTCTGCTTGATCGCCAGCACGTTGGGGTCGCGCGCCGCCTGCTCCAGAAACCTGATGACCATGTCGAAGGTCTCATAGGGGTGGTGCAGCAGCATGTCCTTTTTGCGGATCGCTGCGAAAAGGTCGCCTTCGTGGTCCTGCACCCGTTCGGGCACCCGCGGGGTAAAGGGCGGCCACAGCAGGTCGGCGCGGCCGGGCAGCACCAGTTCCTTCAGATCGGCCACGCCGAGAAGGCCCTTCACCTCGATCACTTCTGCCCCGGTGACGTGCAGTTCCTCCATGATCAGGGCGCGCAGGTCGTCGGGCGCGCCCGCGCTCATCGTCAGGCGGATCACCTCGCCCCGGCGGCGGCGCTTCAAGGCCACCTCGAACTCGCGCACCAGATCTTCGGCCTCTTCTTCCACCTCCAGGTCGCTGTCGCGCAAGACGCGGAACAGACAATGGCCCCGGTCGGAATAGCCCGGAAACAGCATGTTCAGATGCAAGAGCAGCAGCTCTTCCAGGGGCAGAAAGCGGTTTTCGCCATCCTTGCCCGGCAGCCGCACGAACCGCGCAATCTGCTGCGGAATCGGCAACAGCGCCTTCAGCGTGCGGTGATCGCGCACCCGCTCCAGTTCCAGCGCCAGCGAAAAGCCGGTGTTGGGGATGAACGGGAAGGGGTGCGCGGGGTCGATCGCCAGGGGCGACAGCACCGGAAACACATTGGTCAGGAAATGCTGTTCCAGATGCTTCAGGTCGCGCGTCGTCAGCTTGGACCGCGACAGGATCACGATTCCCGCAGCGTCCATTTCCTTTTTCAGCCGGTTGAACGTCGCCTGCTGCGTCTCCATCAGGCGGCGCGCATCGGCATGGATCAGCGCCAGTTGTTCGGCCGGGCTGCGGCCGTCTTCGGAATGGGTGGCATTGCCGTTGCGGACCAGCGCGCGCAGGCCCGCCACCCGGACGGTGAAGAACTCATCGAGATTGGTCGCCGAGATCGACAGGAACCGCAGCCGCTCCAGCAGCGGCACCGCCGGGTTCGCCGCCTCTTCCAGCACCCGCCAGTTGAAGGCCAGCCAGCTAAGCTCGCGGTTGATGAACCGGTGCGGGCCAGAGGTTTCGTCCTCGGGCAGCGCGACCGGGGGCGGGAACGGGGTCTTGAGGAAATCGGCCTGGGTCATGGGTCTGGCTTATGCAAAGCGGATGCTGGATTTGTGCCAGTCTTTCACTCGTCCGCAGCACTGTCCAGCAACTCGGCCGCCAAGGCGCGGGTGATCGGCCGGCCCGCCTGCAACGCGCGGGCGTCCAGTACGGCCACCAGCGACCGTGCCGCCCCGATGGTGCGCGGCATCCGCGCCACCAGATAGGGGATCAGGCTGGCCGGCACCACGATCTGGCGATCGGCAAACAGCTTGATCAGCACCGCCGACAACAGCGCGTCATCCGGCGCCTCCAGCCGGGTCAGCGGTGCGGCCTGCATCCGCGACAGAAGGTCCGGCAGGTGCAACCCCCAGTCGCGCGGCGCCGTTGCAGCGGTCACCAGCAACGCGCCACCCTGCGCCAGAAGGTTGTGCAGGTGAAAC
>JBATAV010000367.1:0-7050 GCA_049662025.1 Paracoccaceae bacterium
GCCTGAGATCTTTGACCCGAGGCGCAAACCGGAAAAGGAATATGGACATGGCGCTCCCCGAGTTTTCCATGCGTCAGCTGCTTGAAGCTGGCGTTCACTACGGCCACCAGACCGCACGCTGGAACCCCAAGATGGGCCCGTATATCTACGGTGACCGCAACGGCATTCACATCGTTGACCTGACGCAGACCGTTCCCTTGCTGGAGCAGGCGCTGAAGATCGTGCGCGATACCGTTGCCAAGAACGGCCGCATCCTGTTTGTCGGCACCAAGCGTCAGGCCCAAAAGCCGATCGCTGACGCCGCCGAGAAATGCGCACAGTATTACATGAACCACCGCTGGCTGGGCGGCACGCTGACCAACTGGCAGACCGTGTCCAAGTCAATTCTGCGCCTGAAGCAGATCGACGAGGTTCTGGCGGCAGGCGGCGAAGGCCTGACCAAGAAAGAACGCCTGGGCATGGAGCGTGACCAGTCCAAGCTGCAGGCCAGTCTTGGCGGCATCCGCGAGATGGGCGGCACCCCGGATCTGATCTTCATCATCGACGTTGGCAAGGAAGACCTCGCCATCCTCGAGGCGCAAAAGCTGGGCATTCCGGTCGTGGCCATCGTGGATACCAACTGCTCGCCCAAGGGCGTCAGCCACATCATCCCCGGCAATGACGACGCGGCGCGCGCCATCGCGCTCTATTGCGATCTGGTGGCTCGTGCAGCGCTTGAGGGCATGTCGGCCCAGATGGGTGCTGCCGGGGTTGACCTTGGCGCCCTGGAAGCGGCCCCTGTGGAAGAAGCCGTTGAGGCCGCTGCCGAGACCCAGGCTGAGGCCTGAGCCTCTGGTCTTGACGAAAGATATGGCGGGGGACACACCCCCGCCAAACCCCATTGCGACAGCAGGAGACTGACATGACCGTCACCGCTCAGATGGTGAAAGAACTGCGCGATTCGACCGGCGCAGGCATGATGGATGCGAAAAAGGCGCTGACCGAGGTTGGCGGCGACATGGAAGCCGCCGTTGACTGGCTGCGCACCAAGGGCCTGGCCAAGGCCGCCAAGAAGGCCGACCGCGTGGCCGCCGAGGGTCTGGTCGGCGTTGCCGTCAGCAATGGCCGTGGCGTTGCGGTCGAGATCAACTCGGAAACCGATTTTGTCGCCAAGAACGCCGATTTCCAGGGCCTGGTGCGCGAAGTGACCAAGCTTGCCTTGCAGACCGGCGATTCGGTCGAGGTGGTGCGCGCCGCCGATCTGAACGGCAAGACCGTGGATGAGGTGATCTCCGAGGCGATCGCCCGCATCGGCGAGAACATGACCCTGCGCCGGATGCATGTGCTGGAGGGCGACACCGTGGTCTCTTACGTCCACAATGCCGCGACCGAGGGCATGGGCAAGATCGGCGTGCTGGTGGCGCTGAACGGCCCGGCCGACAAGGCGCAGGCGATCGGCAAGCAATTCGCCATGCACATCGCCGCGACCTCGCCCCTGGCGTTGTCCGAAGCCCATCTCGACCCCGCCGTGGTCGAGCGCGAATTGTCGGTGCAGACCCAGAAGGCGCTGGAAGAAAATGCCGCCTCGGCCAAACCGAAGCCCGATGCGGTGATCCAGAACAACATCATCCCCGGCCGGATGAAGCGTTTCTTTGCCGAAAACACGCTCATGGGCCAGGCCTTCGTGATCAACCCCGACCAGACCGTGGCCGATGCCGCCAAGGAAGCTGGCGTCGAGATCACCGGTTACGCCCGCGTCGCCGTGGGGGAAGGCGTCGAGAAGAAGGAAGAAGATTTCGCCGCCGAAGTGGCGAAGATGGTTAAAGGCTGATCACCATCAGCCGAACAAAGGCTGACGAAATCAATCGGAACAGGGCAGGGGGCCGGTGCAGCGATGCGCTGGCCCCTTTCCTTTGCCGGAGGCGTACCACGCACGCACGGACCCAAGGGGACCATTCGGGGAAGACGGACGACGGGTCCGTGCGGGCGCGGTGCAGACGCACGGCGGCCCGAAATCGCGGAACCTGCGTCTGCCTGTTCCACGGCAGAATGCCAGCACTCACGGCCAGCACTCACGGCCAGTACTCACGGCCAGTACTCACGGAACGCGCTCGAATCTGCCGCATTACGCTACGTCAAGCCAGTGGGGAAAACCCTACCTTCAGCTAGTTCGCAGCCTGAGCCCGCGGTTCGGGCTGGCACTGGAAGATCATGTTCAGCAGTGCACCCTTGGCCACGGCCTGGGCCGTGGTTTCCACCGCCAGCGCCTCACGCGCCAGCCGCAGATGCTTTTCCACCATCGCTGCGCTGACGCCCATCAACAGCGCCACGTCCTGCGTGGTCTTGCCATCGGCCACCCATTCCAGCGCCTCGCGCTGACGCGGCGACAGCGCGCGGGTTCGCGACAGTTGCGGCAGCTGGATGATCTTGAGGTGCATCATATGCGCCACGGCGATGATTTCGGGTTGGTTGGCGGCCCAGATCCGCTCTACATCCTCGGTGGAAAGGCCTGGGTTGGCGATCAGACCCATGGCGCCCTTGGCCCGGGCCGAGGCTTCGGGAAAGCTGATCGAAATGCCCGCCGTCACGCCAATGGCGATGTTCTGGCGCACCGCTTGGGTTTCCTCGGCCGACAGGCGGCCGGCGGCAAAGGCCTCGCTGACCCATTTCCAGGTGTAGGCGCCCGAATTGCGTTCGGCCCAGCGGAAGACCGGGGTCCTGGCATAGAACCCACCGCGAAAGTAGCGCCTTGCGTACTCGTCGTCGCAGGTGGTCAGGAACAGCGCGTCATCCGGGTCGCCGATCGTCTTGGCATGGCGAAAGCGCGTGAAGCCGTAATTCGCCCGCGCAAAGCCGAGGCTGGCATACCAGACCGTCGCAACGGCCCAGACGTCGTCGATGCTTTGCGCCTCGGCGATCCGGGCAAGCAGCCGAAGAATCGGGGTACCGGTCATGTCACACACTCCTGCGTATCGACGGGTCGGCGGTGTGGAACCGCGTGCCGTCGGTTTTCCTCGTCCCCACACCTGTCATACGTAGACGCAGACGGCCTGTCGAGCCTTGGAAGCGGGTGCAGGAATTCATGACGGCATATGTCATGTTCCTCAATCCAAAGGGTATTTTCCCGGTTCCGGCTGGAAGGGTTCGTGCCTCGGAGGTGGTCATCGTCATGAAATGAGGTCCTTCAATCGAAATCAATGCCTCGGAAAGAGGCCCGGCCAATGCTTTGGTATTCCAACCTTATCAGCGTCTTGCAGTGCCATGCTGCGAAATAGTCGTCAAAGCGGCGCAAGTTCTCGTCAACGCGAATATTACATAATACTGATTATGCGAATCTTTCGCAAAGGCGCGAAGCTGCCACCCCCGATGGAAAGCCGGACAGCGGCCTGAATGGCGGAAAAGCTTGGTGCACCCGACTGGATTCGAACCAGTGGCCTCTGCCTTCGGAGGGCAGCACTCTATCCAGCTGAGCTACGGGTGCCTGAGGCGGTCTATAGCGGCTTGGTTGCGGGCTCGCAACGGCAAAAACCAAAGGGCCGCAGGGCCATACGCGGGCGCAGGGTTGCGCCATACAGGTCCGTATGGATCAGGCAAAGATGTCGTGACACAGCTCCAGCGCCGAAACCAGCGCGTCAACCTCTTCCACCGTATTGTACAGCCCGAACGAGGCCCGGCAAGTTGCCGTCACCCCCATATGCGCCATCAGCGGCATCGCGCAGTGGGTGCCCGCGCGCACCGCGATGCCGCGCTTGTCCAGCACGGTCGAGATGTCATGCGCATGTGCCGCCCCCTGCAGGGTGAACGAAAAGATCGCCCCCTTCCCCACCGATTGGCCCTGAACATTCAGCCAGTTCAGCCCACCCAACCGGTCGCGCGCATAGTCGCGCAAAAGGCGCTCATGTGCCGCAACATTGTTCATGCCCAGGTCCATCAGATAGTCCAGCGCCACGCCGAGGCCGATCTGCTGCACAATGCCCGGCGTTCCTGCCTCGAATTTCATCGGCGGATCGTTGTAAGTGACCGAGTCGCGCGTGACCTCACGGATCATGTCGCCGCCGCCCAGGAAAGGCCGCATCTCCTCCATCCTCTCACGACGAATGAAGATCGCGCCAGAACCATTTGGTCCATAAAGCTTATGGCCGGTAATGGCATAGAAATCGCAGCCCATTGCGGCCACATCCACCGGCGCATGCACCGCACCCTGGCTGCCATCCACCAGAACCGGCACGCCCTTTTCTCGCGCGGCCCGGCAGATCGCCGCCACATCGACCACGGTGCCCAGCACGTTCGACATCTGGGTAATCGCCACCAGCCTGGTCTTCGGCCCGATCGCCTCGATCACCCGGCCCGGGTCCAGATCCCCATTGGCATCGCAATCGACCCATTTCAGCACAACCCCTTGGCGTTCGCGCAGAAAATGCCAGGGCACGATATTGGCGTGGTGCTCCATGATCGACAGCACGATCTCGTCGCCGGCCTGCAGACGTGGCGCCGCCCAGGCGTAAGAAACCAGATTGATTCCCTCGGTCGCGCCGGTGGTAAAGACGATCTCATCTTCTGACGGCGCGTTCAGAAAGCGCCGGACTGTGCCGCGAACCGATTCATACTTTTCGGTCGCAAGGTTCGAAAGGTAATGCAAGCCCCTGTGAACATTTGCATATTCCATCGAATAGGCCTGCGTCATTGCGTCGATCACAACGCGCGGTTTCTGCGCACTGGCGCCGTTGTCCAGATAGACCAGCGGCTTGCCGTTCACCTCACGGCCAAGAATCGGAAAATCGGCGCGAATATCGGCAAGATCATACATTGGCAAAAGCCTCCGGTCCAAACAGGGTCAACAGGATGAAGGTCAGCACGAAAGACAAAAGCAAAAGCGTCAGTACCACCCCGACAAACACCCGGCCTACCGACCGAAACTGATGAACTTCCGCTGTAAAGCTACTGATATACCAAAAGAAAAGCGGCGGGGCGATGTAGCTTGCGGCCACCGCCAACGGCGGCAGGACCACCAGCAACAAAAGCTGCACGCCTTGCAACAGCACCATCAGCGCCTGCAGCCAGACCACGGCCAGCAGCGCGTCTGCCAGCCGTCCGCTGCCGCCGCGCGCCTTGCCGACGAAATGAATCAGGAAAACCGTCACTTGCTGGACCACCAACTGAACCAGAGCGGTCCGGAACGGCGACCCGAGCAACGCCTGCACGGCGGTATTCTCGTCGTCCGGCAGTGGCGCGACCTTCAACCCCAGATGCACTAGCAGCGCCGCCACCACGGCCATCAGCACCAATGCAATCAGCCTTGCCACCTGCGGTGGATCGGCCTCGATCAGGGCGCGCATTCCCCGGCGCGGCTCGCGAAAGGTCAGCAGCGCCACCTGCCCCAGATCCGACAGGGTCAGCCTCATCGTCCTTCAACCTCGCGCAACATTTTCAGCCAAAGCCACAGGAACGCCACCCCCACCAGCGCCGAGGTCGCCCACAGCGCCGGGCCCGGCCCGATCATTCCCGCCACCAGCCCTTGCAGCAGCATCAGCGGGCTGACCGTCGCCAGAGCCCAGAACAGCGCCAGCCGCGCCGCGTACCAGGTCCCCTGCCCGCCCATGGCACCCGCCACCATACGGCTCAGTCCGGCCAGCCCGTACCACAACGGAATCGTCGCCAGAACGGCCAGCGCCCGAGGCAACAGCCTTGGCAGCGTCGAAGCCTCCCCCGCCAGAAATGCCTCGCGTGAGGCTGCAGGCCATTGCGCCACAAAGGCAATCAGCAGGAACACCACCAGCAGCGAAAACGCAAAAGGCTCGGACACGCCGCGCGCCAGATGGCGGCGCACGGCCGCGCGCGGGTTGCGCCAACTGGCCAGGATATCCGTCGTCACCGCCATGTCTAATGCTCGTGCCGATGCAGCCAGCTTTCCAGACGCAGGCGTATGTCCTCGGCAATCTCCTCGCTGTCGATCTCGGCAATCGATTCCGCCAGGAAGGCCAGCACCAGCAGAGATTGCGCCACGCGCTTCGGCACGCCGCGCGATTGCAGGTAGAACAGCGCCGTCTCGTCGATCGCGCCACTGGTGCTGCCGTGGCTGCACTTCACGTCATCGGCATAGATTTCCAGCTCTGGCTTGGCCAGGAACTGGCTGTCCTCGTCCAGCAAAAGGCTCTGGCTGGTCTGATAGCCGTCGGTCTTCTGTGCCTGTCGCTGCACCAGGATCTTGCCCTGAAACACCCCGGTGGCACCGTTCATCAGCACCTTCTTGAACACTTGCCGGCTTTCGCACCCCGGCGCCGCATGGGTGACAAAGACGGTATCGTCATGGTGAAAATCACCGTCGCCGACCGCCGCACCCGCCACATGCGCCACGCCGTCCGGCCCGGCGAGTTCGATCACGCAGTCGTTGCGCGTCATTCTGCCGTTCGCGGTCAGCGTGAAGGATTTGAACAGGCTGCCCGCGCCCAGCCGGGCAAAGATATGTGTCGCCGCGCGGCGTTCATGGTCGCGCCCCTGACCGCGGATGTGGTGAAAGCGCGCACCGTCACCGACCTCCACCTCCATCACCTTGGTCAGGCGCGCCGCCGCCGGACCGTTTTCCAGAACCGTCAGTTCGGCGCCGGGGTCCAACTTGATGCAATGGTGCAATATTGCGTCCGAAACCTCTGATATTCTTCTATAAATAAACGATACTGGCTTCTTCGCCCTGCCCGTCACCCGGATCAGCACGCCATCGGTGGCAAAGGCCGAGTTCATCGCCGCCAGCGGTCGCTGCACCGGGGTCTGGCCGCGCGCCTCCAGCACGCCATACATGTCTTGCGCCCAGTGGCTGTCGCGTCCGCCCGCTTCGGTCAGCCGCTCGATCTCGACGCCCGCAATCCGCGGGTCGTCCGAGGCGCGGGGGTCGAAAACCCCGTCGACGAAGACCAGCTTGACCCTGTCCATAGTGTCGAACAGCGGCGGCTCGGTGCCAACATCGAACAGCGTCGCCTTTGGCGCCTCGGGCGCAATCAGCGTCGCGGGATCGGTATAACGCCAGTATTCGTCGCGCCTGGCCGGCATGCCCATCGCCGCCAGCCGGTCCAGCGC
>JBATAV010000368.1:0-1651 GCA_049662025.1 Paracoccaceae bacterium
GACCAGCCGCTGCAAGGCCGCATGGTCGCGCTGATCTTCGAGAAACCCTCGACCCGCACCCGTGTTTCGTTCGACGTCGGCGTGCGGCAGATGGGCGGGCAAACCCTGGTGCTGTCGGGCAAGGAAATGCAACTGGGCCATGGCGAGACCATTGCCGACACCGCGCGCGTGCTGTCGCGCTATGTCGACCTTATCATGATCCGCACCTTTGAAGAGGCGACGCTTCTGGAGATGGCCGAGCACGCCACCGTGCCGGTGATCAACGGGCTGACCAACCGCACCCATCCCTGCCAGATCATGGCCGATGTGATGACCTATGAAGAACATCGCGGCCCCATTGCGGGCAAGAAGGTGGTCTGGTGCGGCGATGGCAACAACGTCTGCGCCAGCTTCCTGCATGCCGCCGGGCAATTTGGGTTCGACTTTACCTTCACCGGGCCGGAAACCCTTGACCCCGAAGACAAGTTCATCGGCTTTGCGCGCGAAAAGGGCAGCCGCGTCACCATTCAGCGTGATCCTTTCACCGCCGTCGAAGGCGCTGACCTCGTGGTCACCGACACCTGGGTTTCGATGCACGACCCCGAATCCGCCAAAGAGCGCCGCCACAACCAGCTGCGCCCCTATCAGGTCAACGAACAACTGATGAGCCGCGCCAAACCCGACGCCCTGTTCATGCATTGCCTGCCCGCGCATCGCAACGACGAGGCGACAAGTGCGGTCATGGACGGCCCCCATTCGGTGATCTTCGATGAAGCCGAGAACCGTCTGCACGCCCAAAAAGCTGTGCTGCGCTGGTGTCTGGGGGGGTGAGGGCCGAAAGCAGTTTGCGCCTTAGTCAGCGCAGTGATTGGTCAGGGTTTGCAAAAATTCCAGCACGGCATTTCGGTTAGGTGGCTTTGCCATAAAATCCGAGATCTCGCCTGGCGACAGCGCCATAAGGTTGAACCGCAAGAACAAATCCGGCAAGAAATTATGGCTGACCGTTGACAGCACCAGCCTCAGTTGCGTCAGCATCTCATCGCCGCGATGCGATGCGTGGATCAGGGCGATCGGTTTGCCAATGATTTCCTGGCGCGAGACAAGCCAGTCGATCGCGTTTTTCAAGCCGCCGGGAATGGCCCTGATGTATTCAGGGCTTGAAATGATCATGCAATCACAGGCGCTGATTGCATCCACCAGTCGCTGAACCCCCAATGCAAGCGCCGCTGCTTCAAGGTCGGGCGAAAACACCGGCAGATCGGCTAAACTTGCAAATACGATCACGTCATGGCGGGGACGAGCAATTTCCGCCACAGCCCGCAACAGAGCGGTGTTGGTTGAGTTTGCACGCGCACTGCCAGAGATAGCAAGAATTTGCATTTGAACGTGTTAGAGGGCCACAAGGTCAAGATCAACGGCCGTCACTTCCGATCCGACCCGGCCTGGTTGAAAGGCTCGGCAGTAGAGCGTGACGGTGCGCGCGGCCCTCAAATCCCCCCCTTCCCCTTCGCCCCCCAGTCCGTCACCATGCGCGCCAAACAGCCAAAGGTGACCCCCGATGATGATGCACTCGATGTCCGTCCTGACCATGGACCGTTTTCTTGCCGCCCTTTCCGCCATCCTGACCAAGGCCGAAGCGCATTGCGAGGCGAAAAAGATCACGCCCGACGCC
>JBATAV010000369.1:0-5619 GCA_049662025.1 Paracoccaceae bacterium
GCACTCGCGCGTGCAGCATGTCGGGCATGACATAGTCGCCCGCGTAGGGCGTCTTGCCAAAGACCTTGCCGGGGGCATCGGTGCGGGTGCGCGCCTTGCCGATCTGGCGGAAATTGACGTTCTGTTCCCCCAGAGTGGGGTTGTCGATCTTGTTCATTTCACGCCCTCCGCTTCGCGCATCACTTTCGCGCCCTCAAGCACGGCGTCGTAGATCTTGGTGTAGCCGGTGCATCGGCACAGATTGCCGCTGAGCCCGTGCCGGATATCGTTCTCGTCCGGAGAGGCGGTGTCGTGAGTCAGCATCGACTGCGTGGCGATGATCATGCCGGGCGTGCAATAGCCGCATTGCGCGGCCCCGCGATCGGAAAAGGCGGTCTGCAACGGGTGGGGCGCGTCGGCGGTGCCCAGACCCTTGATCGTTGTGATCGCGCGGGCGCCGACGGTATGGGTCAGCGTCAGGCAGCTGTCGACCGCCATGCTGTCCAGCAACACCGCGCAGGCCCCGCAATCGCCCTTCTCGCAGCCGCATTTGACTTCGACCGCGCCAACGCGGCGCAGCGTTTCCAGCAGGGTTTCATTCGTCGCCACGTCGACGTTCCGGACGGTGTCATTCACCGTCAATTTCAGCATTTTCCGGTTGGTCATTGGGTGGTTCCTCAGGAAAGGGATTCGAGGGATTGGGTCAGCAGGCGCTTGACGAGAACTTCCACCTGCTCTTTGCGGTAGTCTCCCGATGCCCGGATATCATCAAGCGGCGTGCTTTCCGCCGAGGCAGCCTGTGCGGCCTGTGCAATCAGCGCCGCCGTCGGCGCCTTGCCGAGCAGCACGGCTTCGGCCTTTTTCACCCGCATGACGCAGGGGCCGACCGCCCCAAGGGCAATGCGCACCGTGTCGCAGACGCCATCCTTCAGGCTGACGAAGACCGAGACGCCGACCATGGTGATCGCGTCACCCCGGCGGCGGCCAAGCTTGTAGAAGCTGCTTGCGGATTTTGCCGCCGGAACGGGCCAGGAAATTGCGGTCAGCAACTCGTCCGGTTTTCGGACCGAGGTCTTGTAGCCAGTGAAATATCCGTCCAGCGGCACTGTCCGGGTGCCGCTGCCGCTGCGCAGCGTGACCGAGGCACCCAGCGCCAGCAGAGGCGGCACAAGATCGGCCGCGGGCGACCCGCAGCAAATGTTTCCCGCGACGGTGGCGGTGTTGCGGATCATCTGGCCGGCAAAGACATCTGCAGATTCAACCAGCGCGGGGGCAACCTGCTTCATCCGGGGGTCGCGAAGGATATCCGAAACCGTCGTGGAAGCGCCGATCGTCACAGTGCCGTCGGCGACGGCAATTCCGCGCAGGCCCGCAAGCTGCCCGACACTGACCAGCGTGGCCGGGCCAACGCCCTTGGCGCGCATCTCGACCACCAGATTGGTGCCGCCGCCAAGCGGGGCAAAGTCATTCGCAGCCTTGGCCTTGGAAATCATTCCAAGGGCCTGATCCAGCTTTTCCGGGACCAGTAGATCAAAATTCGCATACATGGGTAGCCTCCTGGCCGCTGAGTGTCATGCCGATCCGGGATCCGCAGCAGTCGCCTTGTCGTGGCAGTCTAGTGGTCGCGGGTGCGGGTTCGGTATTAGATATTTCCGTGGGCTGAGCCTTGAAAACCGAAGGCGCCTAGCTGAACCGGGCGTCGAACCGGTCGCGGATCAATTTGCTGTCCAGCCCTTGGGTGATGAAAACCAACCGGGTCGAGCGTTCCTCGTCCGGCCAGTGATCCAGCCAGGTAACCGGAAACATCACATGCTGGACACCGTGGATGACGGCCGGCTGGTCCGGTCGGCCCCCGACGCTGAGGATGCCTTTCATCCGCAACAGGTTGTCGCCGAATTCGATCACCAGATCCTGCAGGAATTCGTTGAACGCGGTCTGATCCACGGCCTTGTCCAGGCGGATGACGAAACTGGTGATGCCTCCGGTTTCGTGCGGGTGCTGGTGGGCATGCGAATGGCTGTGGTCGTGGTCCGGGTCGTGGCAATCGTGCTCGTGGCAATGATCTGCCGTGGCCGCGATCCAGTCCGAGAAATCACGAAACGCCGCTTCGGCGTCGTCGTCGGTCTTGCAGCGCAGGATTGCGGTGTCGATCCGGCCATTGACCGAATCGTGCATGCTGGCACGCGGGTTGATCTCGTGCAGCCGCGCGCGCAGCGCCGCGAAACCGGCGGGGTCGGAATGGCTGGCGACCATGTCGCCCTTCGACAGGATCAGGCGGTCGGCGATGGCCACCTGTTTCATGGCTTCGGAAAAGCGGTCGATGGACGAAGCCCCGGCAATGGCATCGACAACGGTGATCACGCTGTCCAGACGGTAGCGATTCAGCAGCGTTTCGTCGGTCATCATTGTGTGCATGATCGGGGCCGGGTCGGCCAGGCCGGTGGTCTCGACGATCACCCGGTCGATCGGCGGCACCTTGCCCGCATCCAGCCACATCGCCAGCGATCCCAGCTTGTCGGCCAGGTCGCCGCGCACCGTGCAGCAGATACAGCCGTTGTTGATCTCGATCATCTGCTCTTCGCTGGTTTCCACCAGCAGATGGTCGATGCCGATCTCGCCAAACTCGTTGATGATGATGGCAGTGGCCTTCATGTCGGGCTGTTTGACGATGTGGTTGAGGATCGTCGTCTTGCCGCTGCCAAGAAAGCCGGTGATGATGATGACCGGGATCTTCCGCTCGCGATGGCTTGGCATTCCGCGCCCCTCCTATCCCGAGTTTACAAGGTTTGCGACCGGCACGCGCGGCGGGATCGTCGCACCCGGACAAAGCGCGGTCGCGGCGGTCTCAAGCACAGACAGATGCTGATGCAGCCGGTCGGTCTCGGCACGGCCAAGCCCGCCGACCTCACAGCAACCCCGGAACTTCTCGGCCAGTTCCCGATCGCTGGTAGGGTTGGCGGGCATGCCCTTCGGCACCCCAAGATAGCCCGAGATCGTCCGCCCGTCGCGGGTGCGGATCGTAAGCTTCGCCCCTTCGGGCGCCGCCTCGGTATGCAGCGCGTCGTCGCGCACCATGGTGATTTTCGCCATGGCCTGCCGCAAGACCGGATCGGCCAGGAATTTCGCGTTCAGGCTGGAAATGCCAAGGTCGCCGTAAGCTAGGATCGCGCCAAGCGCGAACGGCATCGAGAACTGCGCCTCCTGCGGCGAGGTCGGCCGGTTGTGGACAAGGCTGATCGCCACGGTCGGAGTGACGTCGCAGGTCACCTCAACGACATCCGCCGCCTTCAGTGCATGTGTGCCAATCAGAGTTTGCATGAGTTGGGCCGCAGCATGTGCCGCCGAGCAGACCGGGAACTGCTTGAAGAAGATGCCGGGCTCGATCAGCCGCCAGACATGGCCAAGTTTTTCGATCTCGCCCGGTTCCTGGTGGCCGTCGTTCAGCAAGGCCAGAAAGCCGCGGCTGTCCTCCAGGACGTTGGCGGGGCCGACAAGCCCGCGCGCCGCCAGAAGGGCCGCCTCGACGCCGATCGCCGCCGCCCGGCCAGCCATGTAGGGCTTGGCATCGGTGCCGAAAGCCGCCTTCAGCCCGCTGGCCTGAACTCCGGCGATGGCCAGCGCCATCTGCGTCTGCCGGGCATCCAGCCCCAGGCCGCGCGCCGCAGCCGCAGCGGCCCCGAACACGCCGAAGGTCGCCGTGCTCCACCAGCCCTTGAAGTAGTGGCCGGTCGCACAAAGCATGGCGATGGCGTAGGTCACCTCGGACCCTGCAATGAACGCCTCCAGCAGGCGTTTGCCGTCGCCGCCGACATGTTCCACCGCCGCCAGGGCGGCGGGGAAGATCACTGTCGATCCGTGCATGATGCCGGTATAGCTGGTGTCGTCGAAATCCAGAACGTGGCCGGCCGCACCATTGGCCAGCGCCGCACCGACCGGGCCGATCGTGTCAAGCTGGCCGAAGATGGTGCAGGCGCCAGGCGCATAGGCTTCCAGCGCATAGCCGAAGGTCTTGGTGCAAAGCGGATCGCGCGACCCGGCAATGGTCACCCCCACCAGATCGGTGATGCAGCGTTTGGCCACATGCACGACCACGGCAGGAATCCGGTCCAGGGTCAGCGCACTGGACCAGGCCGCCGCCTTTCCCGCAAGCGTCATCGGGCTGCCCTGTTGCATCACGCCATCTCCAACACGCGCCCGCCAACTGGCGCGGCGGCTTCGACCAGCCATTGCCAGAAGGTCACAGCGTATTCCCGCGAGACAAAAACCTCGAAAACCGGACCATCGGACGACGGCAGGCGATACGCGAGTACGGGAATATGGTGGATGACGCTTTGCACGAAGACACCCTCGGGGAAGGCGCTGTCGTCCAGGTCGATCGCCAGTCCGCGGTTCAAAACAGTGCGCGCTTCTGGCCCCGAAATGCGCAGCACCGTTCGGCTGTGGCCGATTTCCGTTGCCACCGCGTCCCTGGCATCCAGAGTTGCAAAGAAATCGTTCAGACGGGCGCTGCTGGCCTCGCTGACGAACCACAGCCGGGACGGCCCGACACGGAAGATCGAGATATCTTCGTGCGTGGTGACGTTCAGGCAATCGACGGGCACCCGAATGCCCAGCTTGGCGCCGATTTTTTCGCAGATCGCGCCGAAACTGTCGGGCCAGCCCGACAGCTGAACCAGATTGCGGGGCAACTGCTCTTGCAGGACAACGCCGGGGATTTCCCGCGGCGTGCCGACCGGGCCGACCTCATAGGCCGACGCCAGTGCCGAACGTAGCTCAGCCATGCAACCGCTCTCCTTCCGGATCGACAAAGTGGGGGGAGGTGACGCGAACCTTGGTCAGTTCGCCTTTGAGCGCAAAGACAGCGTCGATCTGCTCACCCTTCCGCGCCATCCCGCCCGAGACGTAGCCAAGCGCGATGGTCTTTTTCAGCTCGGGCGACCAGGTGACGGAGGACACAAAGCCGATGCCGTGGCCCATGTGGCCGCCGCCGTTGCCGGCGTCAAAGTCCTTCGAGGACGGGTTTGCCGGGCAGTCGATCAGGGCCGATGTGTCCTTGGCGATGGTCTTGCGGTATCGCATCGCCGGGTCGCACAGGATTGCGCCGGACCGCAATGTGCCCGTGCCCTCTGCCAGTTCCAGCCCGACAAGCTGCGGGCGCAGCGGATCGGTCATCCCCTCGCGCTGCGCCAGGGCGCCGCCGATGAAAGGCTTTTTCGTGCTGGCCATCTTGCCCAAACCCATGTCGTTCAGAGTGGTGCGACCTTCCAGTTCGCCCCCCGCGACGTGGCCTTTCTCGATACGCAGCGCACCAAGCGCCTCGACACCGTAGATGGTCATGTCGCAGGATTTGCCCTGTTCGCAGAAGGTCTGCCACAACTGCATGCCATAGCCTGCCGGGGTATAGACCTCATAGGCCCGCTCACCCGAAAAGCTGATCCGCAGCACGCGCACCGGAATATCGCCGGCATGGCCCTGACGGACCCCCATGAAGGGCAGGCCCTCTTCCGACAGGTCGATGTCGGTGATCACCTTTTCCAGCAATTCACGGCTGCGCGGACCGGCCACGGCCATTCCGGCCCACTGGCTGGTGACCGTGGTCACATGCACCCGCAGATCGGGCCATGCGGTCTGCAACAGGAA
>JBATAV010000370.1:0-3691 GCA_049662025.1 Paracoccaceae bacterium
GTCCTGCAGCCGCGGGTGCGGCAGGATCAGTTGCCCCGGCACCTCGCGCGCCTGGTCTGCAGGCGGCAGCAGGCGCCAGCGATCCTGCGTCGCGGCATCGGGCAAGACCGAATCGCCCACCGCCAGCAGATCGATGTCCAGCGTCCGCATGCCCCAGCGTTGTGCCCGTTCACGCCCGAATTGCGCCTCTACCCGGTGCAGCGCCGCCAGTGCCGCCGCGACGTCCCGAAGCAAGGCCCCCCCCACCACAGCCGCAGCATTCACATAGTCCGGGCCCGCCCCTGCCGGAAAGCACGGCGTCCGGTACAACCGGCTAACCCTGCGCAACATAAACCCTTCCCGGCGCAGCGCGGCCAAAGCCCCGGCAATCGTCACCTCCGGCGGTTTCCCGCCAAACGGCAGGTTGGCGCCGAACGCAACCAGCGCGTGTTCATCTTTTCTGTCGTGACGCAGGGTCATCCCCTATAGTTCTCTTGTCGGACCGGTCTGTCGGCGCTATCCAAGTCTGGTTCTCCTTCGGATTTCAGTAATCCACATTGACCACTCACGGTAGTCCGATTGGCAGAGCGATTTTAGTCGAGGGGAAAATACCAATGTTCTACAAAGACGAACGGCTTGCGCTGTTCATCGATGGATCGAACCTCTATGCCGCCGCGAAGGCGCTGGGGTTCGACATCGATTACAAGCTGCTGCGGATGGAATTCATGCGCCGCGGCAAGCTTTTGCGTGCCTTCTATTACACTGCGCTTCTGGAAAACGAAGAGTATTCGCCGATCCGTCCGCTGGTGGACTGGCTGCACTACAACGGCTTCACCATGCGCACCAAACCGGCCAAGGAATACACCGACAGCCAGGGTCGCCGGAAGGTCAAGGGCAACATGGACATCGAGCTTTGCGTCGATGCCCTGGAACTGGCGCCGCGCGTCGATCATGTCGTGCTGTTCTCCGGCGACGGCGATTTTCGCCCGCTGGTGGAAAGCCTGCAACGGCAGGGCGTTCGCGTCTCGGTCGTCTCGACCATTCGCAGCCAGCCGCCGATGATCGCCGACGAACTCCGTCGCCAGGCCGACAACTTCATCGAGCTGGACGAGCTGCGCGAAGTCATCGGCCGCCCGCCGCGCGAGCCGCGCCCGGCGACCGCCGATGAGGTTTCGGTCGACGCCAACTGACACCAGGCCGGGGGGCGTCCCAAGCGCCCCGCCCGCCCCTCGACCCGGCCCCGGTCTGGCGAGGGCCGCCGGGCCGGTGACCGTTGTGAAAGACCTGCCATGACCGGCCTTGTCGGCCTGTTCCTCGCGGCCTTCCTTGCTGCCACCCCGGTGCCCATGCAATCCGAGGTGGTGTTCATAGCCCTTCAGGCAGCGGGTTGGGGCATCGTGCCGCTGGTCCTGGCCGCCTCGGTCGGCAACACCCTTGGCTCTTGCGTTACCTACACCCTTGGCCGCGCGGTCGAGCAGCTGAAAGGCCGCCGCTGGTTCCCGCTGACCCCTGCGCAAATGGTCCGGGCCGAGGGGTGGTGGGCCCGCTGGGGCCTGTGGTCGCTCCTGCTTTCCTGGGCCCCCGGCGGCGACGTTCTGGTGGCGTTGGCAGGTGTGATGCGCGTGCCCTTCTGGCGCTTTCTGGCGCTGGTGGCGCTGGCCAAGACCGGACGCTACCTGATTTTGGCCGTTCTGACCCGCGCCGCCATCGGCTGACCGGGCGCTTTCCCGGCTGGCAATCCGACTGGACCTTGCGGCGCTTTTCCCCTACCTCGGACCCAATCGCTACCTCAGGCCCACCATGACCGAACGCCCGCCCCTTACCCTCTACCTCGCCGCCCCGCGCGGCTTTTGCGCCGGCGTTGATCGCGCCATCAAGATCGTCGAGATGGCGCTGCAGAAATGGGGCGCACCAGTCTATGTAAGGCATGAAATCGTCCACAACCGCTTTGTCGTCGATGCCCTGCGCGCCAAGGGCGCCGTCTTCGTCGAGGAACTGGACGATTGCCCCGATGACCGCCCCGTGGTCTTTTCCGCCCATGGTGTGCCGAAATCGGTGCCGCAAGCAGCCGCCCACCGCCAGATGATCGCCGTCGATGCCACCTGCCCCCTGGTGACCAAGGTGCATACCGAGGCCGCCCGCCACCACGAGGCCGGAACCCAGTTGATCTACATCGGCCACGCAGGACACCCCGAAACCGTCGGCACCATGGGGCAGCTGCCGCCGGGCGATGTGCTGCTGGTCGAAACCCCCGCCGATGTCGCCACGCTCACCGTCCGCGACCCCGCGCGATTGGCCTTCATCACCCAGACCACCCTGTCGGTCGATGACACTGCCGAAATCGCCACCGCCCTGACGGCGCGTTTCCCGCTGATCCACGCCCCCGCGCATGACGACATCTGCTACGCCACCACCAACCGCCAGGCCGCCGTCAAGGCCATGGCGCCCCGCATCGGCGCCCTTTTGGTGATCGGGGCGCCGAACTCGTCCAACTCCAAGCGCCTGGTCGAAGTGGGGGCCGCCGCCGGTTGCGCCTATTCCATGCTGGTGCAGCGCGCCGCCGATATCGACTGGCGCGCCCTTCAGGGTATCCGCGCCCTTGGCCTGACCGCCGGGGCCTCGGCCCCCGAAGTGCTGGTCACCGAAGTGATCGACGCTTTCCGCGCCCGCTATGAGGTGACGCTGGAACAGGTGGAAACCGCTGTCGAAGACATCGAATTCAAGGTTCCCCGCATCCTGCGCGAGGAGGTTTAGTGATGTTCCGCCGTCTTGCCGTGCTTCTGTTGTTCTTCGCCCTTCCCCAGACGGTCCGGGCCGAAGACGCCCCGCTTGCCGAATACTGGGCCAACTCTGGCAGTCTGCCGCCCGAATACGCCTGGGACGTCACCGTCACCATTTCCGCCGCAGGCAACCTGGTGCTGAAGCACTGCACCGGCTATGAGACCGAAGGCCCCGCCTGCAAGACCCGCAAGGCCACCGTCAGCGCTGCGGATCTGGCTGCCATCACTGCCGCCGCCAAGGCTGCAGGGCTGGCCGAAAAGCCCGCCCGGCAGACCGAGGACATTCCCGTCGGCGGCGGTTCAGATGGGGGGGCGGTCTGGCTGGATGGCCAGAAACTGACGCTTCACGCCTTTCCCGTCCCCGAAGACGGCGAGCGCACCCGCCTGGTCCTGAACGCGATCACTGCGGCCATCCCGCAGCGCCTGCGCAACCGCTTTCTGACCGGCAACTGAAAGGCCCGCCATGACCACGCTTTCGCCTGAATTCCTGCTGACCGCCTTCATCGTCTGCCTGACCCCCGGTATCGGCGTGGTCTATACCCTGTCGGTCACCCTTGGCGGCGGTTTTCGCGCCGGGGTCTGGGCCACCATCGGCTGCACCCTGGCGACGGTTCTGCACATGGTCGTTGCCATGGCCGGGCTTGCCGCCGTGCTGCACACTTCGGCCGTGCTGTTCCAGACCATCAAATACGCCGGCGTCGCCTATCTGCTGTGGATGGCCTGGGCGGTGCTGCAATCGACCGGCGCGCTGGCGGTTCAGGCCGCTGACGGCGGCTCGCCCGCCCGGCTTGTCACCCGCGGCGTACTTCTGAACATCCTCAACCCCAAGCTGCCGCTGTTCTTCGTGGCCTTCCTGCCGCAGTTCCTGCCCGCCAGCGCCGGGATGACAGACCTCGCCACCCTCGGCGCCGGGTTCACCGGGCTGACCTTCC
>JBATAV010000371.1:0-8198 GCA_049662025.1 Paracoccaceae bacterium
GTTCACCACGGCACTGGAGGAGGGCGAGATCATCACCTCGGTGATCTTCCCGATCCCGCAAAAGGCGGCCTACGCCAAGTTCAACCAGGCCGCCAGCCGCTTTGCCCTGACCGGCGTCTTCGTGGCCAGACATGCGGGCGGCGTGCGGGTGGCGGTCACCGGCGCGGGCGGCGATGGCGTCTTTCGCTGGACCGAGGCCGAGCGCGCGCTGTCGGCCGACTTTTCGGCCTCAGCGCTGTCGGCGCTGTCGGTCGATGCAGGCGGCATGATGACCGACTTGCACGGAACGGCGGCCTACCGGGCCAATCTGGTCAAGGTGCTGACGGGCCGCGCGGTGCAGGCGGCCTGAAACCCGGCGCAGATGCTTGCGCAGAAACGGCGCGGCCCGAAGTGCGATCTTCGGGCCGTTTGCTTTTGCCGGGGTCCGCAGACAGTCCGGCGCAGACAGTCCGGCCCGCTGTCTGCGGCTGGCAAATTACCGTCAAACGGTCACAGGCTGTAGGGGGTTGCAAGGTTGCGCGGCCCAGATATAGTCTGCGCCAGACGGGGCGGTCGCCCGCCCCTGTTGGCCCCAAGGCCAGACAGGAAGAAGGCGGAGTCTTTCGGCGATGGACGGCGATTTCAGAACCCACTTCGTGCGCGACCCCGCAGCGCTGCGGCAGTTTCCGGCGCTGGTGCTGAATGCCGACTTCCGACCGCTGAGTTACTACCCCCTGTCGCTCTGGCCCTGGCAAGAGGCGATCAAGGCGTCGGTGCTGGACCGGGTGCAGATCGTGGCCGAATACGACCAGGTGGTGCACAGCCAAAGGCAAGAGTTCCGGATACCCTCGGTCGTGGTGCTGAAGGACTATGTCAAACCCCAGAAGCGCGTGGCATTCACGCGCTTCAATCTTTTTCTGCGCGACGAATTCTGCTGCCAGTACTGCGGCGCCAAGGGCGATCTGACCTTTGACCATGTTCTGCCCCGGTCGCGCGGCGGGATCACCAGTTGGGAAAACGTGGTGGCCGCCTGCTCTCCGTGCAACCTGCGCAAGGGCAACCGGTCGTTGCGCCAATCGGGGCTGAGCCTGCGGCGCCCCGCCCGCGCGCCCTCGGCCGAAGAAATGCAAAGCCACGGGCGCCGGTTCCCGCCGAACTTCCTGCACGAAAGCTGGATGGACTATCTGTACTGGGACGCCGAACTGGACGCCTAGAGCGTTTTGCTTCTGCGCCTGACGGCCTGTCGTTGCGGCCCTGTCACCGGAGCGTTGCCACTCCTTCACATTCCGGGCCGGGCGTGGTCGGATGCGGGTCTTCGAGGGAAGGAATCGCCGATGTCCATCACGCTTCACGCCGCAGCGCTGAACCTGTTCGTGGCACTGAGTTGCGGCGCGGTGATCGGGTCGGAACGGCAGATGCGCCAGCGCATGGCCGGCTTGCGCACCAATGCGCTGGTGGCGTTGGGAGCGGCCAGTTTCGTCACCTTTTCGGCGCTTTATCCCAACGAGGTCAGCCCGACGCGGGTGGCGGCACAGATCGTCTCGGGCATCGGTTTTCTGGGGGCGGGCATCATCTTTCGCGACGGATTCAACGTGCACGGGCTGAACACGGCGGCGACGTTGTGGTGTTCGGCGGGCGTGGGGATGATGGCCGGGGCGGGGTTCTGGGACTTTGCACTTTTGCTGACCGGGCTGGTGGTCTTCATCAACCTGGGCCTGCGGCCGCTGGTGAAATGGCTGAAAACCAGAACGCGGGCAGGCCTGCCGATGGCACGGTCGTTTCAGGTCTCGGTCAGCGTCCCGCCCGAGGACGAGGGGCCGACCCGCAGCCTGATGCTGCGCACCCTCGGCCTTGGCGGGCTGCACCTCAGCGAGATCGACCTGCAGCGCCCCGAAGCGGGCGCCTGCGTCGATCTGGTGGCCACGATCACCGCCGAAGGGGTGCCGGATTCGTTGTTGGAGCAGGCGGTGCAGCGGCTGGCAGCCGAACCGGGCCTGCTTCGCGTGCGCTGGCAGCCGCTGGACGAGGCTTAGGCCGCGGCCCCGGTTTCGTCCAGGTCCCTCGGGTGCTAGACTTGGCGGACCAATGGCGCTAGAAGGTTTGCGTTAGCGCTAACAGAACTTGCTGGAGAGGCCTCATGGTTTCGCGTGTCATCCCGGTCGAGCCGTTCGACCTTGTGATCTTTGGCGGCACCGGCGATCTGGCCCGCCGCAAGATCCTGCCGGGGCTTTACCGCCGCTTTCTGGCCGGGCAGATGACCGCCGACTGCCGCATCATCGGCGCCGCGCGGGCTGATCTGAGCGATGACGATTTCCGCGCTCTGGTGGCCGAGGCGATTGCCGAATTCGTGCCCGCCGCCCGGCAGGACAACACCGCCATCGGCGGTTTCCTGCAGACGCTGCACTACATCGCCATCGACGCCAAGGGCGAGGGCGGCTGGCTGCTGCTGAAAGAGATGGCCCGCGCGGACGTGGTGCAGGCCTACTATTTCTCGGTCGCCCCCACGCTGTTCGGCGCCATTGCCGAACGTCTGACCTCGCATGGCATCGCTGGAAAAGACGCCCGCATCGTGGTGGAAAAGCCCTTCGGTCGCGATCTTGCCACCGCCAAGGCGCTGAACGCCACGCTGGCGCAGCATTTCGCCGAAAGCCAGATCTACCGGATCGACCACTATCTGGGCAAGGAAACCGTCCAGAACCTGATGGCCGTGCGTTTTGCCAACATCCTGTTCGAGCCGTTGTGGAAGGCCGAATACATCGACCACGTCCAGATCACCGTCGCCGAAACCGTCGGCGTCGATGGCCGTGGCGCCTATTACGATACCTCGGGGGCGATGCGCGACATGGTGCAGAACCACCTGATGCAGCTTTTGTGCCTGATCGCGATGGAGCCGCCCTACCACTTTGACCCCGACGCCGTGCGCGACGAAAAGCTGAAGGTGATCCGCGCGCTGGACCCGGTGCGCCCGGATGACATCGTGCGCGGGCAGTATCTTCCGGGCGGCGGCGAGGGCGGCTATCTGGAGCACAGCGAAAACCCCGCCAGCCGCACCGAAAGCTATATCGCGCTGCGGGCCCATATCTCGAACTGGCGCTGGAAGGGCACGCCGTTCTATCTGCGCACCGGCAAACGCCTGCGCGCGCGGGCCTCCGAGATCGCCATCACCTTCCGCGAACCGCCGCATTCGATCTTTGACGATGCCGAAGGCTGGCGCGAGAACGTCCTCGTCATCCGGCTGCAGCCGGATGAGGGGATGGATCTGATGATGATGATCAAGGAACCGGGGCCGGGCGGCATGCGGCTGATGCAGGTGCCGCTCGACATGTCCTTTGCCGATGCCCTGGGTGCCGACCATGAAGAGGTGCCCGACGCCTATGAACGGCTGATCATGGATGTGATCCGTGGCAACCAGACCCTGTTCATGCGCGGCGATGAGGTCGAGGCCGCCTGGGCCTGGGCCGACCCGATCATCGCCGGCTGGGAAACCCGCGGCGATCGCCCGCAACCCTATGACGCAGGGTCTTCCGGCCCCGAGGATGCGCTGATGCTGATGCACCGCGATGGCCGCCGCTGGAGAGAGATCCGCTGATGCACCTCGAAACCTACCCTGACCGCGAAATGCTGTATCTTCAGCTGGCCAATGTCATCGCCTCGGAACTGGCCGAGGTGTTGCGCCGCGAAGGCCGCGCCACCCTGTCGGTGCCCGGCGGCACCACGCCGGGGCCGGTTTTCGACACGCTTTCGGGCGTGGATATCGACTGGGCGCATGTCGCGGTGGTGCTGAACGACGAACGCTGGGTGCCCGAGGATGACCCCCGGTCCAACACCCGGCTGTTGCGCGAACGCCTGCTGCGGGGCCGTGCGGCGGCGGCGCAATACCTGCCGCTTTACACCCCCGGCCATGAGGTGCCCGAAACGGCGGTGCCCGCACTGGAAGCGGGTCTGCGCCCACATCTGCCGATCTCGGTCCTGCTTCTGGGCATGGGCGCCGACATGCACACCGCCAGCCTGTTCGCCGGTGCGGACCGGCTGGACGAGGCCTTGTCGGCGACGCCGCGCCTGATCCTGCCGATGCGCGCCGACGTGGCCGAAGAACCCCGCGTGACGCTGACCGCCCCGGTGCTGAAGGCGGCAATCCATGTGCATGTGCTGATCCTGGGCGCCGAAAAGCGCGCGGCGGTGGAACGCGCGGCCAAACTGCCGGTGGCACAGGCGCCGATCCGGGCAGTGCTGGATCAGGCCGTGGTGCATTGGGCCGAGTAGGGGGAGCGAGTGAGATGACCGAAAAATGGGCGGGCTTGCGCGCGCATTGCGCAGCGGTGGCCGACCGGCACATGCTGTCGCTTTTTGCGGCTGACCCGGCGCGCGCCACCAGCTTTTCGCTGCAGGCGGACGGCTTGCTGTTCGACTGGTCGAAGACCAACATCGACGCCGACGCCCGCGCGCTTTTGTTGAAGCTGGCCGAGGCCTCGGACATCGAAGCCCGCCGCGCCGCGATGTTCGCGGGCGACAAGATCAACGACACCGAAACCCGTGCGGTGCTGCATGTCGCCTTGCGGGCGGATGACGCGGCGGTGATCGCGGTCGATGGTGCCGATGTGATGCCGGGCCTGCGCAAGGTGCGCGCGGCGACCGAGGCTTTTGCCCGCGATGTGCGCTCGGGCGCCTTCACCGGGCAGGGTGGGCGCATCACCGATGTGGTCAATATCGGCATCGGCGGCTCTGACCTTGGGCCGGCGATGGCGACGCTGGCGCTGGCGCCCTGTCACGACGGGCCGCGGGTACATTTCGTCTCGAACGTCGATGGCGCGCATGTGCATGACACGCTGGCCGGGCTGAACCCCGAGACCACGCTGGTGATCGTGGCGTCAAAGACCTTTACCACCATCGAGACGATGACCAACGCCGATACGGCGAAACGCTGGATGGCGCAAAAGGTCGCCAACCCGGCAACGCAGTTTGCCGCGGTGTCAACGGCCGGTGCCAAGACCGCCGCCTATGGCATTGATCCGGCCCGCGTTTTCGGTTTCGAGGATTGGGTAGGCGGGCGCTATTCGGTCTGGGGGCCGATCGGCCTGTCGCTGATGATCGCGGTCGGGCCAGAGGCGTTCGGGCAGTTTCTGGCGGGCGCACGGGCGATGGACAGCCATTTCCAGACCGCTCCTTTGGCGCAGAACATGCCGGTCTTGTTGGCGCTGGTCGGCATCTGGCACAACCAGATCTGCGGCTACGCCACCCGCGCCGTCCTGCCCTATGACCAGCGGCTGTCGCGCCTGCCCGCCTATCTGCAACAGCTGGAGATGGAGAGCAACGGCAAGCGCGTCGCCCGCGATGGCAGCGATCTTGCCGTGGACTCGGGCCCGGTGGTCTGGGGCGAACCCGGCACCAACGGCCAACATGCGTTCTACCAGCTGATCCATCAGGGCACCCGCGTGGTGCCTTGCGAATTTCTGGTGGCCCGCCGGGGGCATGAACCTGATCTGGCGCATCAGCATCTTTTGCTGGTGTCGAATTGCCTGGCGCAGGCCGAGGCGTTGATGAAAGGCCGCAGCCTTGCCGAGGCCCGCGCGATCATGGCCGCCAAAGGTCCGACCGGGGTCGAACTTGACCGCCAGGCCCGCCACCGCGTCTTCCCCGGCAACCGCCCGTCAACCGTGCTGGCCTATGACCAACTGACACCCTTTGTTCTGGGCCAGATCATCGCGCTTTATGAACACCGGGTGTTTGTCGAAGGCGTGATCCTTGGCATCAACTCCTATGACCAATGGGGGGTCGAGCTGGGCAAGGAACTGGCGCTGGCGCTGCAACCGGTGCTGGAGGGCAGGGCGGGCACGGCGGGCAACGACGGCTCGACCGCCGCACTGGTGGCGTTTCTGCGGGCCTGACCCCGGCGGAAAAGGTTAAGAATTCCTGAACCACCGGAGCAAGTCATTGATTTTGAAAGAAAGTCCCTTGCGTCCCGACTCGGGACAGCCTTAGTTCAGCGCCGCCGTCACGATCACCTCGACCAGATAGGCCGGGGTGGCCAGCCTGGCCTCTCCGGTCGCGCGGGCCGGGGTATTGCCTTTTGGCACCCAGGCATCCCAGACCGCATTCATCTCGGCGAAATTCGCCATATCCGCCATCCAGATCTGCGCCGAAAGGATGCGGGTCTTGTCGGTTCCCGCCTCGGCCAGAATGCGGTCCACCTCGGCCAGGCAGCTGCGGGTCTGATCGGCCACGCTGTCGCCGGGCTTGCCGACCTGGCCTGCCAGCCAGACGATGCCATTGTAGCAGACAGCCTCCGACATCCGTGCGCCGGTGCCGATGCGTTTGATGGGATTGCTCATCGCGGGTCTCCTTTGATTTGTGCCCCTGCCTAGCGGGAAGGCGCCGCAAAGGAAAGCCCGGACCCTAGCGCAGCGGCTTGCAGGTGAAATCATCATTCGGCGTCAGCGCCTGCCAATGCAGCCTGCCGTCCGGAATGACGGTCAAAAGCACCTCATGGCCATCGACCATGCGCAGGAAATGCCCCTCGCCCTCGGCGCTGACCTCAAGGATCTCGATCTCTTCCCCGCCGGGATTGTAGATCCGGTCGGTCAGGGTGAAGACGCCGCGCTGGTCGCCGCAATCCCAGACGCCTTCGAACGGGTAGGGGGCGGGCTGGTCATGCGGCACGCAGGCCGACAGGCCAAGGGCCGCAGCAATCATGCGTAGAACGGGCAGGGGGAATGGAGCGGGTGAAGGGAATCGAACCCTCGTCGTAAGCTTGGGAAGCTTCTGCTCTGCCATTGAGCTACACCCGCGTGCGCGTTGAGGTATGCCAAGGCAGGCGTCGCGTCAAGCGCTTCTGCCTGCCTTGGAAGGTGTCAGGGCTTGGCGATTGTCACCTCGACCCGCTGGCCGTCGGGCAGGGTGACCGGCGCCTCGGCGCTGATGCCATCGCCGAAATCGGCCACGGCGACATAGTCGCCCGGCGGCAGCGTGGAGTCGGAGGTCTCGCCATAATCGCCGCGCAGGTAGGGGCGCTTGCCGTCGATGCCGACCTTGGTCTCATAGATCGAGATTTCGCGCGCGCCGGGGGCCGAAACCGCCACCACGCCGAACGGCACCACCACGGAAACCTCGGTGCGCTCGCCGTCCTTCACGGTAAAGGGCACTTCGGCAATGGCCAGTCCGGCGCGGGCCGAGGCGATGTAGTCGCCGGGCGGCAGCATCCTTTCGGTCGCCTCGCCATAGTCGCTGCGGATGGACGGGCGCTTGCCGTCGAGGCCGGTCTTTGCGCCGAGAATCTCGATCTCGGTGACTCCCGGCGCGCTGATCGCGGCCATGCCGGCGGCAATTGTCACGGTCACATCCGTCCGCTCGGCCGGTTTGATGCTGAACAGCGTCTCTGCGCTGGCCTCTCCGGCGCGGGCTGACGCAACGTAATCCCCGGCGGGCAGGGTGATTTCCAGGGAATCGCCATAATCGGTCCGCACAGAGGAGCGTTGGCCATCGAGGCCCTTCTTGGCGCCAAAAATCTCGATCGCATCGCCGTTTGGTGCCGAAATCGCGGCAATTCCGGCGTTCAGGATCACCGGCACTTCGAACCGCTGACCAGGCTTGACGGTGAAAGGCCGCTCGACGACGGCTTCGCCCACCTTTGCGATGACGACATAGTCGCCGGGCGGCATTTGCGGATCGGACCCGGCGCCATAGTCGGTACGGATGCTTTCGCGCAGGCCGTCCACGCCCGGCTTGGCTGCGACGATTTCAAACGACTGGTCGGTTTCGACCGGTACGCCTTCGGCATAATAGGCGGTGAAAACCGGCACGCCGACGCCCAGGACGATGGTCTTTTCCAGGACCTCGCCCGCGGTGATGACCACCGATTCCTTTGCCCGCATCTCACCCAGCTTCACCTCCAGCTCGTATTCGCCGGCGGGGAAGGCGCGGAAGGTCTGCTCGAACCCTGCGTTCTGGATGCCACCGGCACCGCGCATCTCCCAGCCCGCATCCGGGTCGGGCGTGCCACCCTCTTCGGACAGGATTTGCAACGACAGCACGCCCGCGTCAAGAATGACCTCGGCCCTGGTCAGGTCGGTCTCCGACAGCTCGATCGGCTGCTCGACCACCACATTGTGCAAGGTGGTGCGCATGATGTATTTGCCGGCCGGGATCTGGCCCGCCAGCTCTCCCGCCAGCGAATGCACCACCTCATCCGGCGCGCCGTCCGGGCGCAGCGACCAGAATTCGAA
>JBATAV010000372.1:0-7033 GCA_049662025.1 Paracoccaceae bacterium
GCCCAGGCGATCCTGAACATCTGGGGCGGCATGTCGGTGTCGAGCCTGTTCGAGACCGACACCCTGGCGCCGATCTACGAGAGCTACTACCAGCGCGGCTGAGGTCGGGTGTCCCGACTCGGGACACGCTGCGAGGTGAATGATTTCAGAGGCTTGACCTGGGTAAATTAACCCGGCGTTAATCATTGCCCTTGGCAGGGATTTCACTTTTTCGGCAGTGGACCTGCCCCGATTACCGCGACTGATAGCGCAGGACGCGGGCCTCGACGGCAGCAACAATGGCGAAAAGCGTGATCGACAGGAACGAGGCCGCGACGATGGCCGCATAAAGCTGATCGGACTGATAGTTGAACGTCGCCCGGATGATCAGCGCGCCCAGGCCCTTGTCGGCGCCGATCCATTCGCCCACGATGGCGCCGATCACTGCGGTGGCCGTGGCGATGCGCAGCGACGAGAACAGCATCGGCAGGGACCGCGGCAGGTGCAGCCGCAGGAAGGTCTCGAACTTGTTGGCGGACAGGACGTGGAACAGCTCTTCCTCGCTGGGCGTGGCCGAGGCCAGCCCACGGATCATGTTCACCAGCGTCGGGAAAAAGCAGATGATGGCGGCGATGATGATCTTGGGGGTCATGCCAAGGCCGAAGATCAGGATGATGATCGGCGACAGCGCAAGGATCGGGATGGTGTTGAAGAACAGCACCACCGGAAAATACGCCTGCCGGATGAATTTTGAATAGGCGAAGATGATGGCGAACAGCACCGCCGCGATATTGCCGAAGGCAAATCCGGCCAACGCCTCGATGAAGGTCGGCAGGAAGTTCGACAGCACCAGATCGGTCTGGTTAATGAAGACCGCGACGATCCGGGTGGGCGTCGGCACGACATAGGCCGGCACGCCCGTAAGCGGCAAGAGGAATTGCCAGACGACAAGGATGGACAGCGCACCGAAGACCGGGGCGGCAAGGGGGGCCAGCCGGTTCATGAAGCTTGTGCCAGCAGGGCGCGCTGCGCCGCGATTTCGGAGACGAAGGCAGGGTCTTCGCGGTGGCAGGAATTGTCCGCCGCCTTGATCGGCTTGAGGTCTCGGACATTCAGGATGCGTCCGGGGTTGGCGCCCAACACCATGATGCGTTGCCCCAGATAGACCGCTTCTTCGATGGAGTGGGTGACGAAAAGGATGGTCGTCTTCGTCGCCCGCCAGATGTTCAAAAGCTCGTCGTTCAAGCGGTCGCGGGTGATCTCGTCCAGCGCGCCGAAGGGTTCGTCCATCAACAGGATGCGCGGCTCGTCGATCAGAGCGCGGGCGATGGCGACACGCTGGCGCTGCCCGCCCGAGATCTGGTTGGGATAGCGGTCGCCCAGACCCTGCAGCCCCAGAAGCGCCAGGATGTTGTCGATCCTGTCGTCCGTGATTGGCCGTGCCAGCCGCCCCCCCACCACTGCGGGGAGGCGGATGTTGTTGCGCACCGTGCGCCAGGGCAGCAGGGTTGCGTCCTGGAACACGAAGCCGGTCTGGCGTTTTTTGCGGATTGCGGCGGGGGCCTCGCCCAACACACGGATCTCTCCGGCCAAGGGCTCCAGCAGGTTGGCGACAACACGCAACAACGTGGACTTGCCGCAGCCGGAGGGGCCGAGGATCGTCAGAAACTCGCCCTCCGGCACGGTCAGGGACACATTGTCCAGCACGGTCAGGCTGTAACGACCGCTGCGGTAGCCAAGGCTCAGCCCTTGCACCTCTATTGCCGGGGTGCCCACGGTCAGGCCGGGGTGCCGAGCTTCGGGCGTTGGTCCGCCGTCATCTCGAGGATCTTGAGGGTATGGACATCCTCCAGCGCCGGACGACCGCTGGGATACTGGCCGATCTTGTCATAAAGCGCGATCTGCTGTTCCAGGTTCGCCGGATCGAACACGCCCCAGCCGCCAGCCGCTGTATTGGCATCGAAGCTGAGCTTCAGGATCAGGTCGACGGTCTTCTGCTCCCAGCCAAGGTCCAGCCCGTCGGTCGCATCGACCATGATCTGCACGGATTCCTGCGGGTTGGCATGGACAAAGCCCCAGCCTTTTGCCACCGCGCCGATAAAGGCCGCCAGCTGGTCGGCGTTGGTCTCGATCGCGTCATCGGTGGCGAAATAGACATCGGCATAGGCCGGCAGGCCCAGGTCGCTGACCAGAAGGTCGATCCGGTCGTCACCGACGACGCTGAGGGCCTGGGTGTTGGTGATCCAGCCGCCGATGGCATCGACCTCGCCATTGACCAGCGGGCCCTTGTCGAAGCCGACCGAGACGATCTGCAATTCGTCGATCGGGATGTTGTTGGTCGCGGCGATCGCGTCGATGATGAAGCGGGCGGTGGGCTGGATGCCGATCCGCAGCTTGCGCAGATCGTCGACGTTGCGCAGCGGTTTGTCGGGTTTCGAGGTGAAGGCGTAGGGCCCGGTGCGGAACCCGCAGGCCAGGATCTTGACCGGCACGCCACCGGCACGCGCGCTGAACAGCTGCGCCGTTTCCGAGAATTGCCCGAGCGCCGCAGCGCCCGAGATCACCGGCGGCACGGTGGAAGAGTTCGGCCCGCCCGGCGAGAATTCCACATCCAGCCCGGCCTCGGTGAAGTAGCCCTTCTGGGCGGCCACGATATCGCCGATCTGGCCGTTGCCCAAAAGCCAGTCGTATTTGATCACCACCTTGGCCGCGGCGTGGGCCGCCGTTGGCAGAACCAGCTGGATCGCGCCGCCGAGCGCGCTTGCCGCCACCACTCCGCCACCTGCTTTCAGCAAGGAGCGGCGGGTCATCGTTTCTTGTCTTTTCATGTCAACCTCCTGTCGCATCATTGAATTTTTCGGGGTCGTGATAGTCGCCAGGGCCCCCGTCAAGCCAGGCGTACAGCTCCCAGACGGTGCCGTCGGGGTCGTAGAAATAGGCGCAACGGGCGTTCCAGATTTGGTTGGCCGGGGGGGCCTGGAAGGCAACGCCCTTGGCGATCAGTTCCTGATGCAGCAGATCCAATGCTGCCGGAGACGGCAGTTCGATGGCGATGCAGACCTTGTGGCCATCGCGTCCGGGGCGGTCGGGCACCCCGGTGTGGCGCGAGATATGGCCGATTTCCCAGGCGGCAAGGGTCATCCCCTCCATCTCGAAATCGGCAAAACCTTCGGCGCGACGACGCAAGGTCAGGCCCAGTTTTTCGGTGTAGAAGGCCACCGTGTTTTCGATGTTGTCGACCAGCAGGCAGATATCGGTGATGCGTTTCAAGGCGGCAAGGGTCATGGCCGGTCTCCTGTCAGTCTTTGGGGCAGCGCCGCGCCGACGCGGCGGCCGGAATTCAATACGTGGTTGCGCATCTCGGCGCGGGCGCGGGCGGCATCGTGGGCCGCCAGCGCGTCATAGATGGCCTGATGCTCGGCGATGGTTTCATCCACCACCACGTCGATGGGCTGCGCGCGCCGGGCCAGATAGATCGTGTCACGGATCTGGCGGGCGATGAAGCTGGTGAAGGTCAGGATATAGGCGTTGCCGGTGGCGCGACTGATCTCGCGGTGAAACTCCAGGTCGGCGGCGACGGAATCGTCGCGCGTGCGTTCCTGGCCCTGCATCCGCTCCAGCGCGTCGGCCAGCACGGCCAACCCGTCGGCCGGCATGCGGGTGGCGGCAAGGCCCGCGGCCTCGGTTTCCAGGATCGCGCGCAATTCGAACAACTGGCCCAGGTCATCGGCATTGCCCAGCGACAGCGGGTCCAGCCGGATCACCTTGCTGTCCTGCGGTGGCAGCGCATAGGCCCCGGACCCTTGCCGTACATAGACCAGACCATCGGCGCGCAGTTGCGAGATCGCCTCGCGCACCACATTGCGGCTGACGCCCAGTTCGTCGGCGAGACTGGTTTCGGGTGGCAGACGGCTTTCCGGAGCGATCCGACCAGAGCGGATTTCGCGGGTCAGATGCTCGGCCACCCGGGTGGGCAGCGAGGCCGTGGCGCCCAGGTTGATGGCCGGTTTCTTCATGCTGCATCCTCCGGCGGGGTCAGAAGGCAGCCCGGATTCATCCGCCAGTCCGGGTCAAACGCTGATTTGATCCGCCGCAAGAGGTTCAGCCGATCGGGTGCGCTGGTGCGGGCAAACCAGCCGGACTTGGTCCGCCCGATCCCATGTTCCGCCGAGAACGACCCTGACAGCGACAGGGTGATGTCGAAGATGCGGGCTTCGATCCCGGCACCCGTTTCGCGCGCCTGCTCCGGGGCCATGCCGTCGGGCGGCAGCGCGTTGAAATGGATGTTGCCGTCACCCATATGGCCGTACGCCTGCGAAATCCAGCCGGGGTAGTGCCGTTCCAGCATGACTTCCAGCGCCGCGACAAGGCGCGGCACGTCGCCAAGCCGCACCGACACATCGCTGCGCACGTGATAGCCGCGTTTGGAATGGCCTTCGACAATGCCTTCGCGCAGGGCCCAGAACCGCGCGGCCTGCCGGTCCGATTGCGCCAGAACGGCGTCTTGCGCCAGACCTTTTTCCATCGCCTCTGCCAGCAGATTTTCCAGCATTTCGGTCAGCGGCAGGCGCGCGACCGTACTCAGCCGGATCAGCACATGCACGGGGGCGTGCAAGGGCGGAAGCAGACCCGGATCGACCAGTCGCGCCAGCGGCAGGCAGGTGGCGGACATCACCTCGAACCCGGTCAGGCACTCATAAGCCGCGCCGCGCACATGCCGAAACAGCGCCAACGCCGCGTCGAAGCCGTCGCAACCGACATAGGCGGTGGCGGTGGTGCCGTGGCTGGGGGTCAGCCGCAGGCAGGCGGCGGTGATGATGCCGAAGGCGCCTTCGCCGCCAATAGCGATGCGCAACGGATCGGGGCCGCGGTTGTCCTTGTGCAGCCCCGAGATCGACGAGACCACGCGGCCATCCGCCAGCACCATTTCAAGCCCCTGAACATGCGCGCCGGTCATGCCGTGCCGCACCACCTGCACGCCGCCCGCATTGGTCGAGATCAGCCCCCCGATCTGGGCTGAGCCCTGCGAGCCGATGGAGACCGGAAATTCCAGCCCATGCCCGGCCAGTGCGTCTTGCAGGCTTTGCAGGACCACGCCGGCCTCGACCGTTGCGGTCATGTTGTCGGAGTCGATGCCGCGGATGGCCTTCAGCCGCGCAGTAGAGACCAGGACGCAATCGGCGGTCTGGCGCTGTGCGCCACCGACCAGGCCGGTGTGCCCGCCCTGCGGAATGACGCCAACCCCGGCTGTGGCGCAGAGCTGGAAGATACGCGACACAGCCTGCACGCTGTCGGGGCGCAACACGGCAAGGCAACGGCCGGTTCGGTCGCGTGACCAGTCCTCGACATAGGGACCGGCGATCGCGTCGCCGGTCAGCACGGCGGCTGCGCCGAACTCTGCAGCCAACTGCCGCAGCAGACTGGCGGTGGTTACCGGGGGGGTGGAAAGGGCTGATTCCTGATCCATGCGGATCACGATTGCCTAATTCATCCTACAAGTAAACAATTTTCATGTGACCAATGAAACCGGCTGTCAAACCTGCAATCAGACCTGCCCGGTGTTGATTTCCACCCAGAACTGACCCGGGCAGGCATATAATTTCCACTGAGAATTGACCCATGTGACCATCCCTCAAGGCATTGGCGGCGGGGGGCAACGGAGTGATCCACATGGGATTTTTGAATATTATTCGACGCATGGCGGGGACAGACCCGGCGCGCATCAAGCCGATATTCGGTTGAAAATGGTTCCCCCGCACCCGCGGGGATAGGCTCCGGGGGCAAATGGTCAAGCCTTTGCGCGAGTATAGTCGTACCCCCCCACCAGCCCTACGGCCAGTTGGCCAATGGGTCTCCGTCCTGTCGGAGATGCGAATATCGTTGGAGTGAGGTCCAGGAGCGATGCCCGGTCACGGTGGCCACTTGAGGGATGCTCTGCCCCATCTCGAAGAGACGGGACGCAGCTTCATGTCGAAGGTCGTGGAAATGCAGGTCCTCGATGCCGAGGATCTTGCAGGCTCTGGTGAACGAGGCGCTGATCGCGTCAGTCGAGACCGGGAATATCCTTTCGGACTTCTTCGGCTGCCGGGTGATAACCGCCTCGGCCTCGGCGGTCAGCGCGCACCAGACGTGGTTGCCGGTGGCGCGGCCGGAGTCTTTCATATCCCTGACCAATATCCGACCCGGCTCCAGATCACTCCAGAGCAGCTTGGTGATCTCCTCTTGCCTACGGGCAGAGAAAACGGCGAAAATGAGGACCTCCCCCATGGGGAAGCCTCGGCGTGTCTTCATGAATTCAAGGAGCTTGGTCAGTTCAGCTCGGGTAGGGCGCCGGGTGCGCTTCGCGGACTTTGACGTCAGGCCCAGACGCTGAGTGATCTCGAGGGCATCCCGCATAAGGTCTCGGCTCATGGGGAGATCCCATGCCGTCCTGACCACCATCAGAACTGATGAGAGGTGAGAGAGGTAGTTCAGTACGGTCTGCGGTCTTCGATCACCCCGCCCCAGTTCCTCGGCAAAACCGACAAGGTCTCCAGAGGTGATCTCGATCAGCGCCTTCTGGGCGATGTCGAAAGTGCCGATCGTTTTCAGGGCTTGGGCCCTGGTTCTTCCGATCCGCTTGTGGCCGGTCGAGACATACCAGTCGAGGGCATCGGTCAGCGTCTTGCGAGGTTGGGGAGGGGTATTCTCCTTCCGCGCCAGCCAAGCCTTCGCCATCGCTAGCCGGTCGAAGGTCTGGGTCTGTGTGAAAGTGACCTTCCCCCCTTTCCGCACTTGCACCCTGGCGGTATATCCAATCGTCCCGTCCTTGCGGGGTCTTGCTGATATCGTCCCCAATATCTGCACACATCCATTGCTTCAGGCACTCAGATATGCACACAGCGCGAGAAATAGCCAATAACGAATGCTTTGGCGCAGGAATGAGCAGAACTATTTCACAAGAAAATAAACAATTTAATTATTTTCGCCTCAGTGTTGCCCCGATGATGGACTGGACCGACCGGCATTGTCGGGTCTTTCATCGGCTGATGACCCGCCGGGCGATGCTTTATAC
>JBATAV010000373.1:0-1561 GCA_049662025.1 Paracoccaceae bacterium
TGGAAGTTCAGCCCAAAGCCGCTTGAGCCGAAGATCACGTCGCTGGACGTGAAAGTGAAGCCACTTACCAGGACGCTGTAGACCGACAACGACGGAAACATGCTGAGCAGGTCAGTGATATACAGCCCGTTGAAGGTTGCAGGAGTGAAAGACGAGGAACTCGGAAGGAAGTTGACGGTAATGCTGGTGTCCGCGATATCAACATCGAAGAAGATGACTCCGTCAACGCCAAGGCCCGTGTATTCGGTACCCGCACCGACCGTGGTGTCCCCATAATTGGTGTACAGGCAGCTGTCGCAGGGGAACATCCACGACGCGTTCACCGAGGCGCCATCCAGCACCGAAGCCGAGGCAACACCCGGCAAGAGTACGCCCACCGCGACAGCGGCAGCCGCCCAATTTGCTCTAATTCCCATTTCAAACTCCCTTTCGTCCCTATGCCCACCCGTCTTGTTAACGAGTCGTCAATAATTATAGCGTGAAACCCGTTGCTGCGGCAAGAACGCATCAAGGCGGTGGATATATCGTGTCACATCGGCGGGCGAGGATGGTTCCGCAATGGCGGCGGCACCGCGCTTTCCATCTGGAAGTCGCTCGTTCCACGCGAGGAAAGCCTGATCGAATGCTTCCCTCCGTCCGCCGCGCCGATAGCTGTGACCAGTCTGTCACTCAATCATCGGCATCAGCAAATCCAGCGACTTCTTCGCGTCACCGTAAAACATCCGGGTGTTCTCTTTATAGAAAAGCGGGTTCTCGATGCCGGAATAGCCGGTGCCCTGGCCGCGCTTGCTGACAAACACCTGTTTGGCCTTCCAGCATTCCAGGACTGGCATGCCGGCGATCGGGCTGTTGGGGTCTTCCTGCGCCGCCGGGTTGACGATGTCGTTCGAGCCGATGACGATGGCGACGTCCGTCGAGGGGAAATCCTCGTTGATCTCGTCCATCTCCAAGACGATGTCGTAGGGCACCTTGGCCTCGGCCAGCAGCACGTTCATGTGGCCGGGCAGCCGCCCCGCCACAGGGTGGATGGCAAAGCGCACCGATTTTCCGCGCGCGCGCAGCTTGCGCGTCAGTTCCGAAACCGCCTGCTGCGCCTGCGCCACCGCCATGCCGTAGCCGGGAATGATGATGACCGAATCCGCGTCATTCAAGGCCGCAGCCACGCCTTCGGCGTCGATGGCAACCTGCTCGCCCGTCACCTCCATCTGCGGGCCGGAGGTATTGCCGAACCCGCCCAGGATGACGGAAATGAACGACCGGTTCATCGCCTTGCACATGATGTAGCTCAGGATCGCACCAGAGGAACCGACCAGCGCGCCCACCACGATCAACAGGTCGTTCGACAGCGAAAAGCCGATCGCCGCCGCCGCCCAGCCGGAATAGCTGTTCAGCATGCTGACCACCACCGGCATGTCGGCCCCGCCGATGCCCATGATCTGGTGGTAGCCGATGAACCCGGCCAGCACCGCGATCAGCTGCAGCGACCAGATCCCGGCGCCCATCATGTAGGCGACCAGCTGCGCGAGGCTGAGCAGCGCCGCGCCGAGGTTCAGCATGTGCC
>JBATAV010000374.1:0-1643 GCA_049662025.1 Paracoccaceae bacterium
GTCGCATACCGCAGCGGTGGTGCCGCTGGCCAAACGAGCCGAGATCGGCCAGCGCGCGCTGGATGACGTGACCCGGCTGACCGGCGCGCCCTGTGATGGCGACATCGGCCTACCGGCGCTGGCCAAACTGGCCGAACGGGTGTTCGGCCCCGAGGACACGCCGATCTTCTACGTCCTGCCCGAAGGGCTGACCCGCCCTGCCCATCTGCCCGGCGGGGTGATCTTGCTGCCCCGCGCGCTGGTCGAGGCGGGCGAAGGCCCCGAAGCGCTGGCCGGTGCCGCACTGGCCGAAGACGTGGCAGCAAAGGCCCGCGATCCGATACTGGATGTGCTGGACCACGCCGGTCTGGTCGATACCTTTCGCCTCTTGACCACGGGCGATCTGCCGCCCGACGGGCTGGCGGGCTTTGGCGAGGATTTCCTGCGCCAGACCCCGGCCCCACCCGCCGATGCCGATCTGGTCGCGGCGTTCGAGGCCGCGCAAATCCCGCTGACGCCCTATGCCCAAGCGCGCGCCGGTTTCGGTGAGCCCGCCCCCGGTCTGGCCGAGAAAGACCCGTTCAAGGGGCTGATGCCCAGCCCGCTGTTGCCCGACAGCGACTGGGTTGCGCTGCAATCGGTCTGTGAAGGCTGACCGAAGGGCAGTGACCGCGGCGCCTTACTGCACGATCCGCGCGTCGGAAAAGCCCAGTGCCCGCGCTGCCGACAGTGCCGCCCTGGCATCCCCGACCGAGGCAAACGGCCCGGCATAAACCACCGTCAGCGCGCCGCCCTTCAGCTTGCCCCGCGCCACCGGCAGGCCCTGACCCTTCAGCCTCCCTGCCACCCCTTCGGCATTGGACTTGACCCCAAAGGTGCCAACCTGCACCAGGAACCGCCCGGCATCGACCGCTGCCTTGATTGCAGGCTTCACTGCGGGCTTAACCGTTTCCGGCGCCACCGACTTGGTGGATTTCGCCACCTTCACAGCCGCCGTATCGGTGATCACCACCTGCTCGCCACCGCCCTTGGTCGACAAGACATAGCCCGAATGCGCGGTTTGCGTGCCATCACGGTGGCGCACGATGATCTTCACCGGCTTGCGCTTGATCTTGCTGTCTTCGCGCAATTCGGCCGGGGCGGTGCGGGTCCAGATGTCGTCCATGGCCAGAAAGCCCTCGACGGTCTGCTTGCCCCGGTTCGGGTTCAGCCGGTCGTCCTTCCAGGCCAGCTTGTAGCCGGGCGGTGGCGTTACATCGGGATATTTGGCCGATTTGGTCGATTTCGCCGTCGTCCCGACCGTGCTTTCGCCGGCATAGACATTGCCGCCCCAGGCCTCTCCGGTCTTGCCAGTATTGCCCACCGCCATATGCGCGTCATAGCCGGTCGCGTGTCCTGCAAAGTTGCCGGCGACCAGAATCGGGAAATTGGCGCCATCCAGGCTGCCATTGCCGGTGGTGCACATCAGCTTCGACCCGCCGCCGCGAATCTCGAACCGCTCGGCCACCGGAGTATCGGCCGGGCAAGCCAGCTGATAGCCCGATCCGCCCTCGGGTGCAGCCATCACGGTGCCGCGGGTTTCGGTCGCGGCCAGTTCCGACGGTGTCACCGGACGGGTCACCACCGGCGCAACCGCCTTCGGCGCGGCCATCGCCACCTCGGCC
>JBATAV010000375.1:0-2849 GCA_049662025.1 Paracoccaceae bacterium
CAAGAACGGCTCGATCACGAGCGTGCAGGCCGTCTACGTTCCGGCCGATGACCTGACCGACCCCGCACCCGCCACCTCCTTTGCGCACCTTGACGCGACGACCGTGCTGGATCGTTCGATCTCGGAAAAGGGCATCTATCCGGCTGTGGACCCGCTGGGCTCCACCTCGCGTCTCTTGGACCCGCTGATCATTGGCGAGGAACACTACAAGGTCGCCACCGACGTCCAGAAGGTGCTGCAGCGCTACAAATCGCTGCAAGACATCATCGCCATCCTTGGCATGGACGAACTCAGTGAAGACGACAAACTGGCCGTCGCCCGTGCCCGCAAGCTGGAGCGTTTTCTCAGCCAGCCGTTCGACGTGGCCAAGGTCTTCACCGGTTCCGACGGCGTTCAGGTGCCGTTGGAAAAGACCATCGCCTCCTTCAAGGCCGTGGTCGCGGGTGAATACGATCACCTGCCGGAAGCTGCCTTCTACATGGTCGGCGATATTGAAGATGTGAAAGCCAAGGCGCAGAAACTCGCCGCAGCAGCGGCCTAAGGGGATTGAGATGGCAGGAAATCTGCAATTCGACCTGGTCAGCCCCGAACGTCGCCTCGCCTCTCTGCAGGCGACCGAGGTGCAGATCCCTGGCGCCGCCGGTGACATGACGGCGATGGAGGGGCACGCCCCCACCATCACCACGCTGCGCCCCGGCATCCTCAAGGCGGTCTCGACCGAGGGGACAAAATCCTACGTCGTCACCGGCGGTTTCGCCGAGATCAGCGCCAGCGGCGTCTCGGTGCTGGCCGAACGCGCCGTCCCGGTCGAAGAGCTGACCGCGACCACGATGGACCAGCTGATCGCCGATGCTTCCGAGGCGACTGCGGTCGCGGTGGACAAGGACGTGGCCGACCAGGCGATGGCCGATCTTCTGGCGATGAAAGCCGCCGCGGGCTTCTGAGCCGCGGTGAAAACCTGTCGAAAGGCCCCGCGATGCCGGGGCCTTTTCACTTTTCCACCCCTATTCCGCCGAAATCTGGCAGTATCCGGGGATGAAGTCAGGGAAACCCAACATGAAGCGTTTCGGATCGGGCATCGGCGTCCTGCAAGGCTCGCGCGTGCTGTTTTCCGATTTTGCCGATGGCGGCATGATGTGGACCGGCAGCGGCAACCGCGAAAGCCGCTTTCTCGTCAGCTTCAAGGAAGCCTTCGCCGATGTGCCGGTGGTCAGCGTCGGCATCTCGATGTGGGACATGGACAACAAGACCAACAGCCGCGCCGACATCACCGCCGAAAACGTCACCGCCAAGGGGTTTCACATCGTCTTCCGTACCTGGGGCGATTCCCGCGTGGCGCGGGTGCGCGCCGACTGGCTGGCGATCGGCCCGGTGCGCGATGACGACGATTGGGATGTGGAGTAGGGTGGGTGAAACCCACCGCTGCCACCGCCCGCTGAAAAGGCCGGGCCTTCACCCCGCCGCCGCCGTCCGCCCCGGCCCATAGCGCCGCAACAGCCACCCCGCCAGACCCCAGCACCCCAGCGCAATGCCCGCTCCGGCATAGCCATCCACCGCGTAATGCCAGGCCAGCAGCACCGACCCCAACAGGATCACCGCCGCAAAGCCGATCAGCGCCCAGCCTGCCGCCCGGTTCAGCCTGAACCCGTAAAGCGCCATCAGCACGCTCGAGGCGACATGGATCGACGGAAAGGCCGAGATGCCGTTCAGCCCTTCGGGCCGCACATAATGGCCCCAAAGCCAGTTCTGCACCGGCAGGACCGAGATCGGCGCCGTTGCGGCATCATCCGCCAGCGCCTTCATCAGCGGCACGAAATCGTTACCCAGACCCAGCCGCTGGAAATAGGCCGGCCCGGCCGAGGAAAAGATCGTGGCCAGCACATTGCCGCCCAGCACCCAGGTCAGCAGAAAGGCCAGCAGGAACTGCATCCGTGCCCGTGGTTTGCGGCGCGCGAAACAGGCGTAGAACAGCAAGAAACACATCAGCGGCAGCCAGAAGTTATAGGCCCCGGTGAAGATCGTGATGGTCAAGGGCTCGCCCAGCACCTCATACAGCACCCGCCAGGGGGCCACGCCAAAGTGCATGTCCCGGCCGATTTCGGCAAAGGTCGCATCCCAGGCATAGGGGTGGATCACCGGGATCAACCCCTTCATCTGGGCAAAGGCGGCCAGCGTGATGATCACCAGCGCCAGCGACAGGCCGGTGTCGGCCAGCCGGTGGGGGTCCTTGAACGGGGCGGTCAGGTCGTCTTTCAGCCACTCGGCCCGGTTGTCCGGCCGGACCACGCTGACCATGTGCAAAAGCCGCAGCGCCAGGGCGAAATACAGCATCACCGGCAGCATCCCGGCAAAGCTTGCCAGCATGGCACCCAGACCGTCGCCCCCGGCCTCTGGCGCCAGAATCCGCTTCAGCGTGGCCGAGGCCGCCGCATAGGCCAGAACCAGGATCACCAGCAGCCGGTGTCGTCGCACCGCACCCGTCAGCGCCCGCAAAAATCGAGGTCCGGCCCCGGTTGCGGGGGCTGTGGCAGATTTGGCTGTGCTGGGCATCGGGCCTGTGGCGCTGGGTCGGTTCAGCGCCAAAGGTGACCCGGATTCATGGCCTCAAAAGGGCGAAACCGCGCCGAAACAGGGCGGCCCGGAGCTGTCTCGGGCGGCTCGAATGGTAAAGATTTCGTTAAGTCCAGGGGGCCAAGTGCCTGATTTCATTTGTTCAAGGCCGGTGTCCCGAGTCGGGACACCCGACCTCAGCCGCGCTGGTAGTAGCTCTCGTAGATCGGCGCCAGGGTGTCGGTCTCGAACAGGCTCGACACCGACATGCCGCCCCAGATGTTCAGGATCGCCTGGGC
>JBATAV010000376.1:0-2234 GCA_049662025.1 Paracoccaceae bacterium
CTGCGGGGGCATCGGCGGGCGCCTCGACCGGGGCCGCGCCATCGACGACCGAGCCGCCGCCGGCATTGCGGGCCGAAAGGACAGCCAGCGTGATCGAGGTGCCGATGAAGGCGATGGCGAAAAGCCAGGTCAGCTTGGTCAGGGCGGTGGCCTGACCGCGCGCCTGCATGTTGCCGCCACCCGACAGAAGCGCGCCACCCTCGTTGCGCTGCAGCAGCACGACGCCGATCAGCAGCAGGGCGAGGATCAGGTGGATGGTGAGGACGACGGTTTCCATTGGGCGCTTTTCGAAGGGAAGGACTGCGGGGGCTACTTAGGCGGAAGCGGCGTTCGGCGCAAGGTGGGAACGACTGGATGGGGAATTGGCGGAGCCGCCTCGGGGCCCGTCGAGGGCCCGCTCGGCGGCGTTGTCACGGATGGCTGAACGGACAGCGCGGTCGAAGGCCGCAGTTCGGGCGGTATCGGGGGAGCCTCCGGCGGGAGTATTTCGAAAGGCGCAAGTCGATCAGGGCTTTTGCTGCCTTTCGCTTGCGAAAGATTTCCGGGGCGGTGAGCCCGGAACGGGCGAGGGGGCGGTGCCCCCTTGACGCGGAGCCGCGCGCCTGGCGCGGCGACCAATGGAGAGACCTGACCATGCATCGCAAGGGCGCCGATGGATCACCCTTGGCCGCAGCGATGTCGTTTTCGGGCTGGACGCGGCTTGCTGTCGGCGGCTAGCCATGGGCCATGGCCCGCGCTTCGCATGACCGCATTCTTTTCGGCATCGTCCTGATGCTGGCCTTTTGCGTGCTGGCGCCGTTGTTGGACGTGGCGGCAAAGCTGGCGGCCGAGGGCGGCATTCCGGTCGGGCAGATCACCGGCGCGCGCTTTGTCGTGCAATGCGCGCTGATGCTGCCTGTCGTTCTGGTCCTGCGGTTGGATCTTCGGCTGTCTGGTCGGGCGCTGTTGATGGTGGGTCTGCGGGCGGTTCTGTTGATCTTTTCCACCTTCGCCTTCGTCTCGGGCATTGCCGTGATGCCTTTGGCCGACGCCTTGGCCATCGTCTTTGTCGAGCCCTTCGTCCTGTTGATCCTGGGACGGTTCCTGTTCGGCGATCAGGTCGGGCCGCGCCGCATTGCCGCCTGTCTGGTCGGCTTTGGCGGGGCGATGCTGGTGATTCAGCCCTCGCTTCGGGCCTTCGGGCTGGTGGCGCTGTGGCCCCTGGGCACCGCCTTTTCATTTGCCTTCTACATGCTGGTGACGCGGGCAGTCAGCGACTGGATGCATCCGGTGGCGATGCAGTTTCACACCAGCTGGATCGGGGTCGCGGTCTGTGTGCCGCTGCTTTATGCCTTGCGCGACGGCCCCTTGCCGCAGTTGCAATCGGTGATGCCTGTCGACTGGCAGTGGCTGTGGCTGTTCGGCGTGGGGTTCTGGGCGGCGGTCAGCCACATGTGCATGACCTATGCGTTGAAGTTCGCACCCTCGGCGACGCTGGCGCCGTTGCATTATTCGGAAATCGTGGTGGCGGTGCTGATGGGCTATCTGGTGTTCGACGATCTGCCCAATGCGATGACATGGGGCGGGATTGCGGTGATCGTCGGCTCGGGGCTTTATGTCATTCACCGCGAGCGGCTGGCGCATCGGCAAGGCTCGGCGGTCAGCCTGCCGACAGCGCCCTGATCGCCTGATCCAGCCGCGCGCGGGGCAGGATCGCCAGCATGCCGGGGTTGGACAGCTGCCATTCGACCTGGCCCGCACTGGCCCGGTTCGAGGTGGCGATCATGCCATCGGGGGCAAAGCTGAGCCCGTCGAGCGGCCAGTGCAGCCCCATGCTGGTGCCGGTGACCGGTGCCAGCGGGAAAAGCGAGACCGCATCGCCCGGTCGCAGCGTCAGGCGCAGGCGAAGCGGGGCGGCAAAGGCGATGTCTTTTGGCCCGATCACGATGCAGGCCCGGTCGGGGTGGCGCACCAGCGTATTCATCACCGCAAGGCCGTGGTCCATCCTTGCGCCAGAAAAACCAAGCGCCAGGATGAAGGGGGCGTCGATGGCGCGCAGGGCCTTGTCGAAATCGGTGGTGTCCTGATCGTCGATCTGGTGCAGGCTGATGCCGGGCAGCGCGGCGCGGGCGGCGTTTGATATCGAATCGAGGTCGCCGATCACGGTATGGGGTCGGATGCCTGCCGCCAGCAGCCGGTCCGCACCGCTGTCGGCGGCCACGGGCACGGGTGCGCGGACCAGCGCCGACTTCAGG
>JBATAV010000377.1:0-2309 GCA_049662025.1 Paracoccaceae bacterium
TCTGGAAAGCCGTCGGCACCGTCTGCGACCTTTTTACCGAGGACGAATGCCTCAATTCCTTCAAAGCCGCAGGATACAAACCCAATTGAACGCGACAGGCTCTAGCTGGCGCTGGGTTGCGTCGATCGTAACCGTCCGGCGTCACTGCTCTGCCGTGATAGAGAGTGTTCGATAGTGTCCGCAGATCGGTGCGCTGTCGCGACCGCGTCTCCGCTCCCAGCATCATGCGCTTCGGTTCTTGGTGGAGAATTCCCTGCCAGCAGGGAATTTGCAGGGAATTTCCTTGTCACCCTGTGCGTTTTCGCGACAGAAATTCTGTATAATTATCAGTGAGTTAAGTTGCGAAAATAGCGCCACTAGCAGGGAATTCTCGCCTCATTTTCTCGGCGATTGTTCAAGGCAGCGGCGAATCCGGCGCCGATGCCTGGAATCCGTAAGGCCGCTCCTGAACCTGCCAGTTGTGGGGTACTCTGCACCGAACCCTGCGTTCGAGGGTCGGATCGACTGGCTGGCTGCCATCGCGAATGGCGGTCTGGATGGGTGGCGACAGGAAGGCAGGCGGTCCGCGGGTGCAAATATGGGCCTCGTGGTGTCCGGAAGGTCGGGCAATCTCGCCGAGCGCGATGCCTGCCGCGGCGATGCCATCCAGCCGTGCGCATCGGCTACCCCACCGCAATGCCGCAAGACCGGACGTGTCTGACGCCTTCGAGATGTTCCAAAACCCGAACTGCAAGCACGCGAACAACGGCATGCTGTCGCCCGTTGACTTCAAAACCAGACAGCAGAAACTGAATGAGGCAGGTGTTCGGGAAACTTGGGGCACCCTACCCGCCTGCCATCCGGATGTGGCAAACGCGCGGGCAGCGATCAGTAACGGGGCAAAGTGTTCCCGGCGTCGTACAGGCATTCGGCAACGACTTCGGCCGCCACCGGCTGGCCGATCACATCGACCAGCAGCCGGGTGCCGATGGCCGCCTGGGCGGTGTCGACAAAGCCTGTGGCGATGTTGCGACCGACTCGGTGGCCCCAGGCCGCCGAGGTAACGGTGCCGACGACCCGGCCATCCGACAGGATGCTGTCGCCGCCATGGGCCGGGGCGTGGGTTGCATCCAGAACCAGCGAGACGAACGCCTTGCGCGGGGTCGCCGCGGCCAGCGCCGCCTTGCCGATGAACGCAGGTTTGTCCGCCTTTACAAACCGCGCAAGTCCCGACTCGACAGGCGTGAATTCGGTGACCAGATCGGCCTTCCAGTGGCGATAACCCTTTTCAAGCCGCATCGATTCCACCGCCAGCGAGCCGAAAAGCCGCAGGCCATGGTCCGCACCCGCCTTTCGCAGCGCGAGGTAGGCGGCGTAAAGCTGGTTGTTGGGGACGTGGATCTCATAGGCGAGCTCGCCCGAAAAGCTGACCGACATCACCACGGCAGGCGCGATGCCGACAAAGGCGCGGCGCACCGAGAGCCATGGGAAGGCCGCAGCCGACCAATCGCCCCGCGAGGCCGCCGACAAGACCACGCGCGATTTTGGGCCAGCAAGCACGAGGATGGTGTAATCATTGGTCAGCGAGCGGATTCCGACCGAGCCGTCCTTCGGCAGATGCGCCGTCAGCCAATCCATATCATGGTATTCCGAGGCCGCAGCCGAACCATACCAGATCGTATCCGCATCCAGATGCGCCAGCGTCGCCTCGGCTTTGACGTTGCCATCGTGGTTGAGCAAATACCCAAGGCCCACCTTGCCGGTCTTGCGCGTCATCCGACCGCAGAACATGGTATCCAGCCAATCCATCGCCCCTGCGCCAGTGATCTCGAACCGGTTGAAACCATTGACTTCGGTCAGGCCCACACCGGTTTGCACCGCGCGAACTTCGGCGGCCACCAGGTCAAAGGTCTCATTGAAACGGAAGCTGTGGGTCTCGATGAAATCGGCAGAGGGTTTGATATAGGCCATCCGCTCCCATCCATTGACCACGCCAAACTCGGCGCCTTCAGCGGCGAGGATCGGGGTCAGCGGCGTGGTTTTCATCGGCCGCCCGGCGGGGCGATGCTCGTGCGGCAGGTGAAAGCGGAACTCGTTCTGGTAATCCTCGATGGCTTTCAGCGCGCAAAGCTCGGTATTGGCATGGCCGGTAAAGCGGCGCGGATCGATGACCCAGGTGTCATACTGCGCTTCGCCATGCACGATCTGCTGCGCAAGCAGCCAGCCGTGACCACCGCCCTCACCAATGCCCGCACGCAAACCGATGATGCAAAAAGCGTTGCGCTTGCCGGGGATCGGGCCGACCAGGGGTGCTCCGTCGATGGTATAGG
>JBATAV010000378.1:0-6200 GCA_049662025.1 Paracoccaceae bacterium
GTGACAGAGCACGATGTCTGGGGGCCGGTGATCTTCAGCCATGTCATCACGCTGGTTGCCATTTCGTTGATGCCGCTGTGGTTCGGCATGGGCTGGATCTACGGCCTTTTCGCGGTGGCGGGCGGCGCTCCGTTCCTTCTGGCGTCCTGGCGCCTACTGCACGATCCCGCGCGGGGGGTTGCAATGCGAACCTTCCACGCATCGCTCGCCCAGTTTGCCCTGCTGTCGGTCGGGGTCGTCCTCGACGAGGCTTCGCGATGGGCGTTCTGAGCCGATCGCCGTCTCTGTTCTGCGCTTTGGCGCTGATCGGCACGGCGCAGGCACAAACGCCGGGTCCGCCCGCCGACGTCCTGGATGCAAAGCAGGTCTACGAGATAAGCCAGGCCGCGATCGGGCGCGAAGTGGGGGCGCATGTCTTGCGCGACCAGACCGGCGCGCCACTGGCGCTGGCCGATCTGCGCGGCCGACCGCTGGTGATCTCGCTTGTCTATACCAGTTGCAGTTCGATCTGTCCGGTGACCACCGATCACCTGCAGGACGCGGTGGATGATGCCCACGAAGTGCTGGGAGATGGCAGTTTCGCGGTTCTGACCTTTGGCTTCGACGCCAGCAGTGACAAACCGGCGCAGTTGCGCGCCTTTGCAATCTCGCACGGCATCAACCGGCTGGACGACTGGTATCTGGCCAGCGCCGACACCGATACGACCGAGGCGCTGCTGCACGATCTGGGCTTCAGCTGGCGCGAGGCGGCCGGCGGCTTTGACCACCCCAGCCAGACCACCATTCTCGACGCCGAGGGACGCGTCTATCGCCAGATCTACGGAGAGGACTTTCCGCTCCAGGTGTTCATGGCCCCGCTCAAGGAACTCGTGCTCGGCCGCACGACGGTTTCGATTGCGCCCGCCGATATGTGGGACCGCCTGACCTTCCTGTGCACCGTCTACAACCCGCTGACCCGCGCCTACCGCTTCGATTACGGCATCCTGTTCGGTATATTCTTTGGTGCCATCTCGCTTCTGCTGACCGGGCTGATCATCGTTCGGCTCTGGCTTGAAAGACGGCGCGCGACGCGGCAAGGTGGCCTGACGCGCCTGGCAAGAACAGCGGATGAAATAATGCGATGACGGGGATACGGGCTACGCTGAAGCGTGGTTTTGATCGGTTGGAGCGCCCGCTGGACAGGCTGTTCGGATCCGACTGGAACCCGCTTGCCAATCTGGGGCCGCTCGGCTGGTTCATGTTCTGGATCGTCGCTGCCACCGGTATCTATCTTTTCATCTTCTTCGACACCGGTGTGGTCAATGCCTACCAGTCGGTCGAGTGGCTGAGTGGGACCCATTGGTTCCATGCCGGGGTTGCGCGCAGCCTGCATCGCTATGCCTCGGATCTTCTGGTCATCCTCATGCTGGTGCATCTGGTGCGGGAATGGTCATTTGACCGCTTTCGCGGGCGGCGTTGGTTTTCCTGGATTACCGGGGTGCCGGTGATCTGGTTTGTCTACATGTCGGGCATTACCGGCTATTGGCTGGTCTGGGACAAACTGGCGCAATACGTGGCGCTGACGACCACGGAACTGCTTGATGCGCTGCCGTTCTTCGCCGAGCCGATCGCGCGGAACTTCCTGACACCGGAAAGTCTGTCGGGGCGTTTTTTCACGCTGCTGGTCTTCTTGCACATCGCGATTCCGCTGTTGCTGCTGTTGATGATGTGGATCCACATCCAGCGCATCACCTCGGCGCGCACGAAACCGCCGCGCGGCCTCAGCGTGCTGACCCTGGCGGCTCTGGTTGTCGTCGCATTCGCGGTGCCGGCGCCCTTGCAGGCGCCTGCGGACCTGTCCACAGTCCCGGCCAAGGTCGGACTCGACTGGTTCATCCTCGGGCTCTATCCGGTGATCGACCTGGTGCCGCCGTCAGTGATCTGGACCGGGGCGCTGCTGATCACATTTCTTCTCATCGGTCTGCCGTGGCTGCCGCGGCGCAAGGAGGCCGAGGCAGCGCAGGTGTTCCTTGATTTCTGCAACGGCTGCACCCGTTGCGAGGCCGATTGCCCCTACACCGCCATCACGATGGTCCCGCGCAGCGATGGTGCGCCGTTCCCGCAAGAGGCGAAGGTGGACCCGGATAAATGTGTCGCGTGCGGTATCTGCATGGGCTCGTGCCCCTCGTCTACCCCGTTCCGGCGCTCCGGCCCGCTGATCACCGGCATCGACCTGCCCGGCCGCACTCTGGAGCAGGTGCGCGCCGAGGTCATCGCCGCCGCTGCCGATCTTTCGGGGCAAGGCCGGGTGATGACAATCGCTTGCGAACACGGCGCGGCCGGCACTCCCGAAAAGGGCCGGGTGATCCTGCCCTGCGTGGCGATGGCGCCGCCGTCGCTGTTCGATTTCATCCTGAGCCGCGATCTGGCCGACGGCGTATGCATCGCCGGCTGTGCCGAGCGCGATTGTTACAACCGGCTTGGCGGCAAGTGGACCGAGGAACGCATCGCCCGAACCCGCGACCCCCAGCTGCGTAACCGCGTCCCGCGCGAACGGTTGCTGACCCTCTGGGCCGGCCCGAGCGAGCGCGCGCGCCTTCAAGAAGACACCCGAGACTTCTCGGCGCGCGTTGCGGCCCTGGGGCCGATGCCGAACAAGGGTCCGCTTGTATCGGACGATGCGGCGGCGGCGGCCCTTGATGCTGCAGCCTTGGCGAACCCGGAATGAAGGGGCGCCTGCATCATCTGGCGATGGGCGGCGCCCTGACCCTCGCGCTCTGCCTTGGCGTGGCCTGGCTGTCGGCGGCGCCCGCCTGGCAAAGCGTGCCTGAAAACATGGCCCTGTTGCGTCTGAGTTTCACCCATAGCGGCGACCGCAGCGCCAGTTGCCGCGACCGGACACCCGAAGAGCTGGCCAAGCTGCCGCCAAACATGCGCGCGACCCAGACTTGCGACCGCCGGCGGCCGCCGATCTATGTCGAACTGGAGGTTGACGGCAAGGTGATCTATGCTGCGGAAAGCCCGCCGTCGGGTCTGGCCGGCAGTGGTCCGTCACGTCTCTATGAACGACTGCTGTTGCCCGCGGGTTCGCATGATCTGACGGTGCGGATGCGCGACAACCCGGCGTCTGAAGCGTTCGGCTATGAGGCGACGCGCAAGGTCGATCTGAAACCCGGCCAAAGCTTCGTGATCGACTTCCGCAAGGACAGCGGTTTTGTCTTCGAGTGAAGGGAAAGGGCTTCGACATGGCACCGATTGAATGGAAACCGGAATTCAGCGTTGGCAACCCGTCGGTCGATCACGAGCACCAGGAACTGGTCGACCTCGTCAACCAGACCGCAGCAGCACTCCTCGCCGGCCATCCCGAGGCCGATGTCCAGAGCAGTTTCGGCGATTTGCTGCGCGCAATCTCGGCGCATTTTGCCCTCGAAGAACAGCAGATGCGGGCCTATGGCTACGATCAGCGCGCCCAGCACAAGGAAGACCACGAGCGCCTTCTGGACGATCTGCGCGACCTCATGGATGGCGATGGGTCATCGCCAGACCAGACCGCCGAGCGGTTGGCCAAAACATTGGAAGCGTGGTTCGCCAATCACTTCAAGACCCATGATGCCCGCCTGCACGACCGGCTTGGACCCCATCCGCATCCCTGAGTTGCTCCCCACCTCCTGGGTGGGCACGGTCAAGGGAACCTGGCTTGAGTCGGTGACGGCGGCGAGCCAACATTCGGGCATGAACGAGCGCAGCCCCTTCCGGTACTTCAAAACCTCGCCCGAGATCATCCGCCTGGCGGTGATGATGAACATCCGATTTCCATTGTCGCTTCGCAACGTGGAGGACCGGCTGCACGAACCGGAAATTGACATCAGCCACGAAATGGTGCGGTTCCGGTGGCGCAGGTTTGGGCCGCTATTTGTCTGCGAGGTCCGAAATCGGCGCGTGGAAGGGATACGATCCAGCCACTGGCGCTGGCACCCGGACGGTGGCACTGCCCGGCAGGGTATGCTTTCATACCCGAGAGGGTCCTCGTGAAGATCAACGGTGAATGGCACTGTCTCCGGCGCGCCATCGACCACGAAGGCGAAGTTCTTGAAATCCTCGTGTCGAACACCCGCGACAGATAGGCGGCATTGAAATTCCTCAAGTAGACGATGAAGCGGCATGGCGCCGCCGATGAGACCGTGATGGATTGTCTGCGATCATATGGGGCAGCGCTGCGTGATCTCGGCGTCATCGACCGGCAGGAAGCCGATCGGTGGGCGAACAATCGCGCGGAGAACCCGCACCAACCGTTTCGCAGACAGGTGCGGGCGATGCTCCGCTTCCGGCGGGTATGAACGTTTCAGAAATTCGCATCTGTTCATGCTTCGGTCTTCAACCATTTCAATCAGGAACGTAGCCGCTCATCCCGAGCCAAATTCAAGATGAACCGGGCCGCCGCCCGCGCCGAGTGGTGACAACCCTGTGCCGCCCACCGAGCGTAGGTCAGGAAAATTGGGACGAGTTCGCATTCGTCTGGCAGCACCCTGAATATGCATCCGAAACAAGGTGCAGTTGCGCAAACCGGTTGTGCAGCGGATCGACAAAGGCTCGACCAGGATGATCGCATCCAGCCCCTACGCCCTGATTGGGGCGCAAAACCGGTTCTGTCGATAGCGCTGCATCCGAAGTATGTCGATCATGCTCTCGGTACCCACCGCCTGCATCGGTGGGGTGTTTCAGGCGGCCCGTTCCGGGGCAAGGGGTTGCGGCTTGGCCGGAAATGACCGGCTATGATCGGTTGCGCTGTTCATGCTTTCTGCAGCGCGTTGGTGGGATCCCAGACAGGTTCAGCGTGCAAGGTCAACGCACGGCGTTCGCCGAGAATGACGACCTCCAGCCCGTTTGACATGTCCGGCTCAACATAGGCGAAGGCCAGACTTTTGCCCGTCGCATGGCCATAGCCGCCCGAAGTGCAGACACCGACCACCTTGTCGCCATGCATCACCGCCTCGCCGCCGTAGATGTCGCAATCGGTGGCGGCGACTTCCCCGTAGGCAAGCCGTGTCGGAATGCGGTTCTTTCGGGAGGCCTCGGTCGCGGTGCGGCCGTTGAAATCGCCTTTGTCGGGGGCATAAAAACGCTGGCAATCGGCCTCGATCAGGGTGATCTCGTTGGTAAGCTCGGCACCAAAGCCGCGGTAACCCTTTTCCATGCGCAGGGAATTGACCGCGTGGCTGCCGAAATCGGCGATGCCATGCACCGTGCCCGAGTTCCAGATCGCATCGTAAAGCGTAGCCAGATCACCCATCGGGGCGTGCAGTTCCCAGCCGCGTTCGCCGACATAGTTCACGCGAAGCGCACGGACGGGGATGCCTGCGATGGTGATCTCTTGCCCCGACAGCCAGCGGAATGACGGGTTGGTCAGATCGGCGTCGGTCAGGGGCACCAGAACCTCGCGCGATTTCGGACCCGCCAGAACCAACATGCCGAAGGTATCGGTGACATTGGAGATGGTCACATCATCCCCCGCGGCGGCAGTCAGATGGTCCAGCGCCTGACGTTCGCTGCCCGCGCCGGACAGCACATAGAAGCGGTCATCGCCAAGCCGGGTGATGGTCCACTCGCCCTCGATCCGGCCCGCTTGCGACAGGACATGCGTCAGGTTGATGCCGCCAATCTTCCTTGGCAGCCGGTTGGCGGTCAACCGGTCCAACAGCGCCTCGGCGCCGGGGCCGGTCACGTCGAACTTGGCGAAACTCGACAGGTCCATGATGCCCACCCGCTCGCGCACCGCCCGGCATTCCGCAGCCACCAGATCGAAGACGTTGTTGCGGCGGTGTTGCAGCTTTTCAACGAACCCGGCGGGAGCGAAATACTTGGGCCGCTCCCAGCCGTAAACCTCGGTGTAAGCGGCACCTTTCGCTTTCAGAGGCCCGTAAAGCGGGGTGATCCGACGCGGGCGACCGGCGTGGATTTCACGGCCCGGCAGCGGGGTCTCGAACATGTTGTGATAGTCATCGAAGCTTTTGGCGCGGGTATAGTCGGCGTCGGCATAGGCGCCAAAGCGGCGCGGATCAACGGGGGCCATGTTGATCTCGGCATCGCCATGCACCATCCATTGCGCCAGATACTTGCCGCAGCCCGCGCCCTGGGCGATGCCGATGGACGACCCACAGCATTGCCAGAAGTTGGGCACCCCATGCGCGGGGCCGACCAGCGGGTTGCCGTCGGGCGTATGC
>JBATAV010000379.1:0-1564 GCA_049662025.1 Paracoccaceae bacterium
ACCCTGTGGATGTCGGAATTCGCCCTTGGCGGCGCTGCGACCATTGTGCGCGAGGCCGACCCCGACGCCAGCTTCGTCCATGCTCAACTGAGCAGCCTCGCCGCCCCGCCGACGCTGGAAAGCCTGATGCGCGCCCTGCAATCGCGCGCCCGCCTCGCCCGGCTCTGGCGCCTCTTCCTTGCCGACACCCCGCTGGTGCTGCTGCCGGTCTCGGCCGAGCTGCCGTTCCCCGACCACCTCGACGTGGCGTCAGAAGCCAGCTTCGCCCGCGTGATCGAGGCGCAACTGCCGCAGATCGCGCCGCCGCTGATGGGCCTGCCGGGGCTGACCATCACCACCGGCCGCACCGCGACGCATCCCATCGGCATCCAGCTTCTGGCCGACCGGGGCCGCGAAGACATCCTGCTCGACGCCGCCGACATTCTGGCGCCCGAGATCGCCGCACTCGGCTGACGCAGCCCGACCCGATGCCCCAAGGGCTGGTCAAAGCACCCACTGCGCCAGCAGCATCAGCGCGCCCGACACCGCCCAGCTGCCCGCATCGACGCTGCGGCTGACCGCACCCAGCTTCTTGAAGGCATTGTTGGAATAGCCCATCACGATGAAGGCCACGATCCCCAGCAGCAGCGGCCAGACCATCCCGCGCGCCACCATCACGCCAACGAAAACCGCGTACAGCAGCAGGCCGACCACAAGGCTGCCAAAGGCCGCGCCCATCGGATCGCCACGCTCATGCCGCACCCCGGCCGAGGCGCTCCAGGCCGGGTAGAACCCCCTTGGCGAATACCAGAACCATCCCACCGCAAAGGACAGCACCGCCCCCAGCGCCACCGCCGCCCAATTCACTCCCTCGAACATGGCAAATCCTCCCGATTTCGCGCCCAACCGCGCCCGATCAGGATGACACAGCCGCCGCAGCGATCAAGCGTCAGTGCAAGGCGCCGCAAATCGGGCAATCCGCCCGCTTCTTCACCGTGATCACCCGCGTCTCGGCGTATAGCGCATCGTGGATCATCAGCCGCCCGCGCAACGGCTCTCCGGCGCCGGTGATCAGCTTCAATGCCTCCATCGCCATCATGGTGCCGATGATCCCCGGCAAGGGTGCGGCCACCCCGGCCTCGGCACAGCTAGGCACCATTCCCGGCGCCGGGCGCACCGGAAAGACGCATTCATAGCAGGGCGCCCCCTGTGCCGGGTCCCAGACCGACAGCTGCCCCTCCCACTGGGTGATCGCCCCCGAAATCAAGGGCTTGCCCAAGGCAGCACAGCCCCGGTTCACCCGGTAGCGGGTGTCGAAATTGTCGGTGCCGTCCAGCACCAGGTCAAAATCGGCAATCAGCGCCGCAGCGATGTCGTCGTCCAGCCGCCGGTTGTAGGGCCGCACCACGACGAACGGGTTCAGCGCCTTCATCGCCACCTCGGCGGAAAACACCTTGGGCATGCCGATGCGGTCCTGGGCATGAATGACCTGGCGTTGCAGATTGCTGGCCTCGACCACATCATCGTCGATCACCCCGATGGTCCCCACGCCGCTTGCCGCCAGATACATCAGCACCGGAGAGCC
>JBATAV010000380.1:0-4487 GCA_049662025.1 Paracoccaceae bacterium
GCGCTGGTCCCCCAACCGAAAGTGCAGACCGAGACCGCTCTGCCGCCGCAGCGCCCCGGCCTGTTGGGCCGCCTGTTCGGGCGCGGCGGCGCGGTGGACGAACCTCGCCGGGTGCTGGACGATGCCATGCTGGAAAGCCTGGAGGAATTGCTGATCCAGGCCGATCTTGGCCCGGAAACCGCCGTTCGCGTCACCGCCAACATCGCCGAGGGGCGGTTCGGCAAGAAGATCTCGACCCGCGAGCTGAAAGAGGCTTTGGCGGGCGAGGTGGCGCGGATCATGGCACCGGTGGCGCGGCCCCTGCCGATCTACCCGCAAAAGCCGCAGGTGGTGCTGGTGGTTGGCGTCAACGGATCGGGCAAGACCACCACGATCGGCAAGCTGGCCAGCCAGTTCAAGGCCGCCGGAAAGTCGGTGGTGATCGCCGCCGGCGATACCTTTCGTGCCGCGGCGGTCGAGCAGTTGCAGATCTGGGGCGACCGCGCGGGCGTGCCGGTGCTGACGGCACCCGAAGGCAGCGACCCGGCGTCGCTGGCGTTTGAAGCGTTGACCAAGGCGCAGGCGGATGGCGCCGACCTGCTGATGATCGACACCGCAGGGCGGTTGCAGAACCGCGCCGATCTGATGGAGGAACTGGCCAAGATCGTCCGCGTTATCCGCAAGAAAGACCCGACCGCGCCACATAATACCTTGCTGGTGCTGGACGCGACGACTGGCCAGAATGCGCTGACGCAGGTAGAGATTTTCCGCAAGATCGCCGATGTGTCGGGCCTGGTGATGACCAAGCTGGACGGCACGGCGAAGGGTGGCGTGCTGGTGGCGCTGGCCGACCGTTTCGGGCTGCCGATCCATGCCATCGGCGTGGGCGAGCAGATCGACGACCTGTCGCCGTTTGACCCGGATGAGTTCGCCCGTGCCCTGGTCGGGATGGAGGGGTGATCATGCGTGTTGCCGCTGTCCTTGCGCTGCTCATGGCCCTGCCCGCAGGGGCGCAAGAGATGACCGAGGCCGTTTGCGCCAAGGCGTTCGATGCCGCGCGCGTTGCCCTGCGGGACGACGTCAAGATCTCGGGCGTCTGGGACCATTTGCAGGACGGCCAATGTGTCTTTCGCGGCGTGCGCCTGAAGGGCGCGGACGGGCGCACGGACTTTCGCATCGACACCTTGCGCGTGCACGGCGGGGCCATGTCCTGGCTGGCGGGCGAGGCGGCGGTGCCGGACTCGCTTGCACTGACGGCCGAGGGCACGCAATTCACGCTGAAGGCGAAGGATGGCCGGACGCAGCGTCTGCTGGCCGCGCCGGCCGCGGTGACAGTGTCGGCCGCCTGGGATCCGGCAACCTTCACACTCCGCCTGCATGTGCTGGACCTCGACTTTCCGGGGGCGAACAGCCTGTCGCTGTCGGGTGAGGTGGGCGGCGTCAATCTGACCACACCGGCAGCGATGCAGATGTCGGTCGCCGGGTTCCAGGTCATATCGCTCGATCTTGACCTTGTGACCCACGGTCTGTTTGAGTCCCTCGCCATGCCGCTGCTGGCCAATATGCTGCCAGAGGATGGCTCGGCATCCGAGGCGATCGAAGTTCTGCGGCAACAGGCGATCACGCTGGTCGCCGAGTTGCCGGTGCAAAGCGTGCCTAACGCCAGCAAGCAGGCGCTGGGCGCGCTGCTGCACGAGCTGCCCAATCCGTCGGGCCGCCTGACGGTGGCGTTTGGCGCCGATCCGGGCTTTGGTGCGGCGCGGCTGACGCGCTATGTGCTGACCGGCCCGCCCGCCACGATGGACGAGGCCGCACCGCTGTTCCAGGGCGTCACGCTGGGCGTGACCTGGGCGCATGGGGCGCGTGATTGAGCAACTGGTTGCAGGCGCTGGAGGGCACGCCGGACGGGCATAAGCTGGCCCTGGGGCTGGCGCTGATGGCGGCGTTCCTGCATGCGCTGTTCGGCGCCTTGCAGAAGGGGCGGCATGACCCCTGGCTTTCGCGCGCGGCCATTGATGCCAGTTATGGGCTGATCGCCGCCCCTTTCGCGCTGCTCATTGTGCCCTGGCCGGAACCCAACATGTGGCCGATCTTTGCCGGGGCCTTTGTCATTCACTGCATCTACAAGGTGTTGCAGGCGATGACCTATACCCGAGGCGCCTATACGGTGGTCTATCCGGTGGTGCGCGGCACCGGGCCGATGTTCACCGTGCTGGCCGCAGGCGTGGTGTTTCACGAGCATTTCGGACCCGGCCAGTGGGCGGGGCTGGCGCTGTTGACCGGGGGCATCTTCGGGCTGGCGGGCTACAACCTCAGCACCCTGACGGCTGGCCGTGACCGGCTGGCCCCGGCCTTGGGGTTCGCGATGGCGACTGGCGCGCTGGTCGCGGCCTATACGACCTATGACGCCTATGGTATTCGCGCCACGGCGGACCCGTTCACCTTTCTGGCCTGGTTCTTCATGTTGGACGGCATCTTCATTCCCGCCGTTACCGCGCGGCGCTGGCTGGCGCTGGACCGGGCCGAGATGGGGCCATTGCTGAAGCGTGGCCTCTTGGGCGCGGTGGTCGCCTTTTTCAGCTTTGGCGCCATCATGCTGGCCACCAGGCTGGACAAGGTGGGCGAGGCGGCGGCCTTGCGCGAAACCAGCACGGTTTTTGCCGCCTTGATCGGCTGGCTGGTTCTGGGCGAGAAGGTGGGGCCGGTGCGCACCGGCCTGATGGCGCTGATTGCGGGTGGTGCTGTGATGATCGAAGCTTTGGGATAACGGAGGGATAGCGGAACAATGGCCGAAAAGAAGATCAATCCAATCCTGAAGCAGGTGCTGGAACTGGGGCCGACCCTGGTCTTTTTCATCATCTACATGCGGATCAAGGACAAGACCTATACCCTTGGCGGAACAGACTATTCCGGCTTCATCATGGCCGCCGTGGTGTTCGTGCCGATCCTTCTGGCGTCGATTGCGGTCTTGTGGTGGCTGACCGGAAAGCTCAGCCGGATGCAGATTTTCGTCGCCATCACCGTGATCTTTTTCGGCGGGCTGACGGCCTGGTTCAACGACGAGAGCTTCTTCAAGATGAAGACGACCATCGTCTACGGCAGTTTCGCGGTGATCCTTGGCATCGGGCTTTTGCAGCGCCGCAGCTATCTGCAATATGTGCTGGGCGAAGCGCTGCCGATGCTGCCCGAGGGCTGGATGATCCTGACCCGCCGTCTGACCGGGATGTTCGCCGCCCTTGCAGTGGCCAACGAGGTGATCTGGCGTACGCAATCGACCGAGTTGTGGGTCAAGCTGGAGACCTTCGCCATGCCCGCGGCGCTGTTCGTCTTTCTGATGGCGCAGATCACTGCGCTGAACCGTTTCGTGATCGACCCCGAGGCCGAGCCGAAGGCCGATGCCACCGGCCGGGACGACGAGTCAGGCGCGGGTTCGGGGAAAGGTTGAGACCCGCCCCGCGGCAATTTCGCCGCCCTTTTTCGGCTCCGAACCCCCGATCCGGTGAATGTCGTTTGTCCGGCACCTTCCTGCCACACCCCTGCCAGATTTCCCGCGCATCCGTTGGCAAGCTGCTCAAAGGATGTCTGCCATGCTGCGCCAGACGATGGAATCTGTTCGCCTGTTCCTGGAGTTGTTCAGGGAAGTCCCGCCCATGCCGCGAAAGACCTTTCTGCCCGGCGTGGTGCTGATCGTTGCCTACCCGTTGCTGGCGGTTCTGCTGGGGCCGGGCGAGGGGGGGCAGGCCTTTGTCACCGCCTTCCTTCTGGCGCTGGCGGTGCGGATCGCGGTGCGGTTCGAGGGCATGGTCGAAAAGCTGATCGCGCAGTTCAGTCGCCGCGAAACCGTGGTGATGGCCATTCTGGTGGCCATGGGGCCGTTGTTCCTGCTGGCCTCGGTCGATGATCCGCTGTGGTGCCAACGCAGCCAAAGCGCCTACTACATCATCCTTGGCTCGATGTTCGTGTCGGACATGCTGGCCAATCGCGATGACATGGCAGCCCGTTTCTGGCCCTGGCCCGAGATGAAACCCCACCTGGCGGTGATGACCCGCATCATGGTGCTGTTCAACCTGTGCTTCCTTTTGCTGAACGAAACCATGATCCGGGTGGTCGAGCCGTCGCACTGGCTGCTGTACTGGGCGGTGGTGCCGGTGGTGGCGCATGTGATCCTGTCGGCGCTGATCCTGACCGTGATCAACCCCGAAGACGACGGCACTGCCTATCACTGAGCCGGGCGGCCCGCAGCTGCGGGCGGCTCAGACGCCAATCCGGCACTCGGCCCCCTTGGCGGCGATGCAGCGTTGCAGGGCGACCAGCACCATGTGGATCTGTCCCGACAGCGGCAGGAACCCCATTTCCGACAGACTGCGCGTGTAGGGCCGCGTCAGCGAGGCATCCAGCGCCAGCGCCCGGCCATAGTGCAACAGGGCGGCGTCGGTGTGACCCTGCGCCATCTCCAGCTGTGCCAGCGTGTCGTGGAAGGCGCCTTCCATCGCGGCGGTGCCCACAGC
>JBATAV010000381.1:0-1659 GCA_049662025.1 Paracoccaceae bacterium
CCGAGGCGCTGTTGTCGGCGGTGCCGATCGCCGACCCGCGCGTGGTGCGCAAGCGGATCGTGCTTGAAGGCGACATCCCTTCGGCGATGAACCCGCCGCCGGGCTGTCCGTTCCAGACCCGCTGCCGCTGGAAATCCCAGGTACCAGACGGATTGTGCGACCGCGAAGTGCCGCCGGTGCAAGTGCTGGAGGGCGGCCATCAGATCAAGTGCCACCTGTCGACCAAGCAATTGGCGACGATGGAGCCGGTGATCAAGATGGCGGCGGAATAGGCTTGGGCGCCAGGAAAACGGCAAGGCCGGGCGAAGCGGGAGGGCCTCAGCCGAGGATCGCCTTGACGTAATTCTTCGTCTCGGCAAAGGGCGGGATGCCACCGTGCTTTTCGACGGCACCCGGCCCGGCATTATAGGCGGCAAGGGCCAGTTTCCAGCTGCCGAAGCGGTCATACATCAGCCGCAGATAATGTGCGCCGCCGTCGAGGTTTTCCTGCGGATCGGTGATGTCGACGCCCAGCTTGCGCGCCGTGCCCGGCATCAACTGCGCCAGCCCCGAGGCGCCCTTGTTCGAAGTGGCGCCGGGGTTCCAGCCCGATTCCTGCTGCACCAGCCGCAGGAAAAGATCTTCCGGCACGCCATGCTTTCGCGCAGCGGCCTTGGCCACCTCAAGATACTTGCCCTTGTAGTTGCCCTTGTACTTGGGCACGTCCTCGGCCGTGACGGCAACCTGGCCTGCCTTGTAGGAAGGCGTCAGCTTGACCGAGCTGCTGTATTGCGTGGCCAGCCGCCCATCGAGCAGGGCGGTCTGACTTTTGAAGATGGTGTTGCGGCTCTTGGTGCCGCCTGACAGGTTCAACCCATCGGCAGCAACCGGAACCGACATGGTCAGCGAGGCCGCAAGGGCCAGCGACAGGCGAAGCAACAGATGGCGCGTCATTGAAAGGTCATCTTCCCAGGGCGTGCACCGAAAGGGGCATCCCCCGCCACCCCGGCGGAAGTGCCATTTGACGCAGCACTATACGGAAAGTCGGGCCAGGTTCCAGTAGAGAATTGCCCGGCAGGGGGCGGCGTGGGGTCGCGGTTCGGCAAGGTCTTGCCGAGACCGGAACACCCGCCGCCGATGCGGGCCCCGGTTGCGGTGGATGGGGGGGGCGTGTAGAGCTTTGGTTAACCACAGCGGGCGCAAGGTGCCCGCGACGGGCGGAATCAGGGAGAGGTGATATGGCGGGTTCGGTCAACAAGGTGATCATCATCGGCAATCTGGGTCGCGACCCCGAGGTGCGCAGTTTCCAGAATGGCGGCAAGGTGGTGAACCTGAATGTCGCCACCTCCGAGACCTGGCGGGACAAGGCCAGCGGCGAACGCAAGGAGCGTACCGAGTGGCACCGGGTTTCGATCCTGAACGAGAACCTTGCCAAGATTGCCGAGCAGTATCTGAAGAAAGGCTCAAAGGTCTATATCGAGGGCCAGCTTGAAACCCGGAAATGGCAAGACCAGTCTGGCGCAGAAAAATACACCACCGAGGTGGTTCTGCGGCCCTATCGCGGCGAGTTGACGCTGCTGGATGGCCGCGAAGGCGGTGGCGGCGGCGGCGGCGGATATGACGACCGTGGCGGCTATGACGATTACGGCAGCGGCCAATCCTCGGGCGGCGGTGGCGGGG
>JBATAV010000382.1:0-1551 GCA_049662025.1 Paracoccaceae bacterium
GCGCGACCCAGATCGCTGCCTGGCAGGACGTGGCCTGGGTATTCTATACCCCGAAAGATGGCTGGCTTGCCTGGAACGAGGCCACGCTCACCTCGCTGATCTTCAGCGCCGGGTCGTGGACCTCCCTGATCGGCGCACTCTTGGCAGCGGGTGTGTCGGATACCGCCTTCACCCTGACCGATGATGCCGATCCGACCAAGAAGGCACTGTTCGAACTGTCCGGTATCAGCACCGGCACAACCCGGACCTTTACCCTCCCGAACACCACCAGCGAGTTGGCGATCCTTGCGGGCACCCAGACCTTTACCGGCAACAAAACCTTCTCGGGCACCCTGACAGCCTCGGGCACGGTCACCGTATCCGCAGCGGCCGCAACGATCGGCACCGCGACCACGACGGCCACCTATGGGCTTGGCACTGGGGCCACGACGACCAGCGTCACCAAGACGGTGAACCTCGGCACCGGGGGTGCATCAGGGTCGACCACGGTCGTGAACATCGGCCCGGTTGCAGCGGGCGCGGGCGGCACGACGGTTGTGAACACGCCGACGGTGACCTTTGCAAATGCGGTGACTCAGGTCGGCATGCCGCAGGCCAACCTCACCGCGCAGCTGCTGGGCCTCGGCGGAGCGACAGCTGACAGTTTCAACCGCCTGTCGATCAACGCCCCGGCGATGCTCTTCAACAATGCTGGCGCCGGGATCGAGGCAACCGTCAACAAGGCGGCCCCCGCCAATGACGCGGCCTTCGCCTTCAAGACCGGGTTCTCCGTGCGAGCGTTGATCGGGCTGCTGGGATCGGATGATTTCAGCTTCAAGGTCAGCCCCAATGGAGCTGCCTTCTATGAAGCGATCACGATCGACAGCGCCAACGGACAGGTCGAACTGCCACAGCCCACCATCCTGCCAGGGCAGAGCGCAGCCCCGACCCCGCCACCCGCAGGCAAGATCGCCGTCTATGCCCGCAATCGGGCGGGCGCTCCCTGGGTCGATGTCATGCGCCCGTCAGGCCGGGATTTTCCGCTTCAGCCGCATTTCGGGGTGAACCGGATTGCGAACTGGTCGCCGTCTGTCACCACCACGATCACCACCGAAGGGTTGCCAATCACCTCAGTCGGCACGGTCTCTCACCCCACGCTTGCCGCCACCAACCTCGCGGCCAGCATGCGCCGCTGGCGCCTGACATCGGCCGCAGTGGTGGATTCAGTCGCAGAACAGCGATCTGCAGGCTGGGCCTGTTGGCGGGGAAATGCCGCGGGCCTCGGCGGTTGGACCTTCGTCACCCGGCTGTCGCTCACCACTCTGCAGGCGACCGGGATGGGGTTCTTCGGGCTCTATGGCTCCACCGCGGCACTGGCCACAACGCTGACGCTGGCCACCGTGCTGAACTGCGTCGGCATCGGCTTCCAGCGCGGCACCCATGCCAACTGGCAGATGGTGACGAATGACGGCACCGGCGCACCCACCTTGACCGACATGGGCGCCAGCTTCGCCATCGCGACCGGTGGGGTGCTGTCTCTTTTTGTCGCCGCTGCGCCAAACGCCTCTTCGG
>JBATAV010000383.1:0-2675 GCA_049662025.1 Paracoccaceae bacterium
GGCTTCTGGCCGGGGCGGTGGCGCTGTGGCTGGTCTTTATGGCAGGGCGCAGCATGTTTGGCATCGCCGGGGCCGACCTGCCCTATGGCCAGCCGCAGACCTGGCTGACGATTCCGTTCTGGAACAGCTTTTTCCTGATGGCGGTGCTGGTCTGGATTCAGACCGGCTTTGCCATGGTCATCCTGTCGGCTGCCCTGCGCGGCGTGCCCGAAGACACCATCGAGGCCGCCATCGTCGACGGCGCCAACCCGTTCCAGATCTTCTTCAAGATCAAGGTGCCGCAGATCATGCCGACCATCGTGGTGGTCTGGACCACCATCACCATCGTGGTGCTGAAAGTCTTCGACATCGTCTTTGCCATGACCAACGGCCAGTGGGAGACGCAGGTTCTGGCCAACTACATGTATGACAAGCTGTTTCGCGCCAATGACTGGGGCATCGGATCGGCCAGCGCCATGGTCATCATGCTGCTGGTCACGCCGATCCTGGTCTGGAACGTCTACAACGCCCGCAAGGAGATGCGCTGATGAACGGTGTCGTCGGCCAGAAATCCGCCCTGACCTGGGCCGTTCACATCTCGGTCGCCCTGCTGGTGGCGCTGTGGCTGTTTCCGACGGTGGGGCTGTTCGTCTCGTCTTTCCGCACCGGTGACCAGATCGCCACCTCGGGCTGGTGGGACAGCTTTTCCACCCAGGAGCGGCAGAATCCGGCGGTCCGGGTCGAGGGTGCCGAGGTCGAACGCGACGGGCGCTTCGTGATCGAAGGCCGGCTTTTCGGCTCGGCCGGGGCCGATGTCAGCCGCTGGGGCACATCGTTCAATGAACCCGAGGCCTTTGCGCCTGATGATACCGCCGATCTGGGCGACGGCCAGACACTGACGGTGGATGCGACGGGGGCCTATCTTCTGTCCTCACCCGCCCCGACGACGGGCACGCGCCTGCCGCGCGTCTTCACCACCGCATCAACGCCGCCCGAATTCACCACCGACAATTACCGATCGATCCTGCTGGAACCCAAGAATGTCGACGGCATGGCGAAGGCCTTCTTCAACACGCTGACGGTGACCATCCCGGCCACCATCATCCCGATCCTGGTGGCGGCCTTTGCGGCCTATGCTCTGGCCTGGATGGATTTTCCGGGCCGCGCGTTGTTGATAGCGGCCATTGTCGGCCTGCTGGTGGTGCCCTTGCAACTGGCGCTGATTCCGCTGTTGCAACTGCACAATGCCGTTGGCATCGGCAAGGGCTACCTGGGGGTCTGGCTGGCCCATACCGGCTTCGGCCTGCCCTTGGCGATATACCTTTTGCGCAACTACATGGTCGGCCTGCCACGCGACATCATCGAGAACGCCAAGGTCGATGGCGCCACCGATTTCCAGATCTTCACCCGCATCATCCTGCCGCTGTCCTTCCCCGCATTGGCCAGCTTTGCAATCTTCCAGTTCCTGTGGACATGGAACGACCTGCTGGTCGCGCTGGTGTTCCTGCTCGATGCTTCGGGCGATACCACGGTGATGACCAAGCAGATCATCGAGCTGTTGGGAACCCGTGGCGGTGACTGGGAGATTCTGGCGACCGCCGCCTTCATCTCGATCGCGGTGCCGCTCTTGGTGTTCTTTGCCATGCAGAAATACCTTGTGCGCGGCCTGCTGGCGGGGTCGGTCAAATGACCCTGACGCAAGGCAAGACCGGGGTGATGGCGAAAGACCCAGACTGGTGGCGCGGGGCAGTGATCTATCAGATCTATCCGCGCAGCTATCAGGATTCGAACGGCGACGGCGTCGGCGATCTGGTGGGAATCGTACAGCGGCTGCCGCATGTCGCCTCGCTTGGTGCCGATGCGATCTGGATCAGCCCGTTCTTCACCAGCCCGATGAAGGACTTCGGCTATGACGTGGCCGACTATTGTGACGTCGATCCGATGTTCGGCACGCTGGCCGACTTCGACGCGCTGGTGGCGCGGGCGCATGATCTGGGCCTGCGGGTGATGATTGATCTGGTGCTGTCGCACACCTCGGACAAGCATCCGTGGTTCGTCGAAAGCCGCCGGAATCGAAGCAATGCCAAGGCCGACTGGTATGTCTGGGCCGAGCCGAAACCCGATGGCACGCCGCCCAACAACTGGCTTTCGGTGTTTGGCGGCAGCTCCTGGGCCTGGGACGGACGGCGCGAGCAGTATTATCTGCACAACTTTCTGACCTCGCAGCCCGACCTGAATTTCCACCATGCGCCGGTACAAGAGGCGCTGCTGGAGGTGGCGCGGTTCTGGCTGCAGCGGGGGGTGGACGGGTTCCGGCTCGACACCATCAACTTCTACTTCGCCGACAGATACCTGCGCGACAACCCGTCCTTGCCGAAAGAGCAGCGCAACGATTCCATCGCGCCAAGCGTGAACCCCTATAACCACCAACTGCATCTCTTTGACAAGAACCAGCCGGAGAACCTTGAATTCCTGCGAAAATTTCGTGCAGTGCTGGATCCCTTCGGGGCTGCGGCGGTGGGCGAGGTGGGTGATGCCCAGCGCGGACTTGAGATCATGGCGGAATATACCGCAGGCGGCGACAAGGTGCAGATGTGCTACCCGTTCGATATGCTGCAACCCGCGCGGCTGACGGCGGAGTCTCTGGTGCGGACCTTTGCCCGGATGACGGCGGTGGCGCCGGACGCCTGGCCCTG
>JBATAV010000384.1:0-4665 GCA_049662025.1 Paracoccaceae bacterium
CAAGACCGCGCCGATTCTGCGGCGCGGCATGCAAAGGAAGACCGCGATGGCCCTGGACACCGCACCCGCAATCGCCGCCTATGACGCGCCGGTGAAGGAGCTGTATGAGCTGGGCGAGATGCCGCCCTTGGGCCATGTGCCCAAGCAGATGTATGCTTGGGCCATTCGCCGCGACCGCCATGGCCCTCCCGAACAGGCCATGCAGGTCGAGGTGGTGGACACCTGGCAGCTGGACAGCCAGGACGTGCTGGTGCTGGTGATGGCGGCGGGGGTCAATTACAACGGCGTCTGGGCGGGTCTGGGCGTGCCGGTCAGCCCGTTCGATGGCCACAAGCAGGCGTATCACGTCGCCGGCAGCGATGCCTCGGGCATCGTCTGGGCGGTGGGCGACAAGGTCAAGCGCTGGAAGGTCGGCGACGAGGTCGTGGTGCATTGCAACCAGGACGACGGCGACGACGAGGAGTGCAACGGCGGCGACCCGATGTTCTCTCCCAGCCAGCGGATCTGGGGGTATGAGACGCCGGACGGATCGTTCGCGCAGTTCACCCGGGTGCAAAGCCAGCAGTTGATGCCGCGCCCGCGCCACCTGACCTGGGAGGAAAGCGCGTGCTACACGCTGACCCTGGCCACCGCCTACCGGATGCTGTTCGGCCACCCGCCACATGATCTGCAGCCGGGGCAGAACGTGCTGGTCTGGGGGGCCTCGGGGGGGCTGGGGTCGTTCGCCATCCAGCTGATCAACACCGCCGGGGCCAATGCGATCGGCGTCATCAGCGACGAGAGCAAACGCGATTTCGTGATGTCGCTGGGTGCCAAGGGCGTGGTCAACCGAAGCGACTTCAAGTGCTGGGGCCAATTGCCCAAGGTGAATTCCGAGGAATACAACACTTGGCTGAAAGAGGCCCGCCGCTTCGGCAAGGCGATCTGGGACATCACCGGCAAGGGCGTGAACGTCGACATGGTGTTCGAACACCCCGGCGAGGCGACCTTTCCGGTGTCGTCGCTGGTGTGCAAGAAGGGCGGCATGGTGGTGATCTGTGCCGGGACATCGGGCTTCAACTGCACTTTCGACGTGCGCTACATGTGGATGCATCAAAAGCGTCTGCAAGGGTCCCATTTCGCCCATCTGAAACAGGCCGCAGCGGCCAACAAGCTGATGTGCGAGCGGCGGATCGACCCCTGCATGTCCGAGGTTTTCCCCTGGGACGAGATCCCGCGCGCCCATACGCTGATGTGGAAGAACCAGCACAAGCCGGGCAACATGGCAGTGCTGGTGCAGGCGCCGCGCACGGGGTTGCGGACCTTTGAAGATACGCTTGAGGCCAGCCGGGAAGGCTGAGGCCGGTTCGCCGTGCGCCTTCGGCTTCTCATTGCGATAGGGAACCGGGCCGCGATGAAGGCGTGAAGCCGTTCGACGCGCAATTGCAGCGGTTTTCGCTTGTGATTCCCGTCAAGGCATCGCTCAGTTGTCAGGCCGCTCTGTCATACAGCTTTCGGCTGTGGAAACGGCAGCGCAGCGGCTTGGACCGTTCGTTCCGGGGGCCTCATGCGGCATGACTGGATTTTCGATGTTTTGAAGGATCTCATGACTTACGCGGTGAAGAACGACTTGCCCGCATTGGCCGCAAGGGTGGAGGCGGCCCTTGCGGTGGCCGAAGTGGAAATCGCGGCAACCGGCGATAGCCAGAAGGCGGGCGCCGAGCCGAGACCGTCGCCGCGCCCCGGCCGCCCGCATTAGGGGGATTGCGGCGGGCTGGCCCTTTGCCGGACCGGCGGCTAAGGTCCGCGCCATGAGCGGCCTTCCCATCACCTTTTCTGACGATCAGGCCGAAGCCTGGGACCGGCTGGCGGCCGAATTCACCGGCCAGGGCATTGATCTTGCCGAGGGCGTGCTGACCCCACAGGCCGAGGGCAAGCCGATGGTGATGGCGGTGATGGGCAAGGCGGGCTCGGGCAAGACGATGCTGCTGGGCGGGCTGTACCGCGCACTGAAAGAAGCCGGGGTCGAGGTGGTCTCGGCCGATTGGGAGGGGCGCAAAAGGAAGGATCGCCGGACGCTGGCGATTCTGGCGCCGACCAACAAGGCGGCAAGCGTGTTGCGGTTGCGTGGGGTGCCGGCGACGACAATCCACCGGATTCTCTACACACCGCTCTATGACCCGCAGTACGAGAAGATCGCCGAATGGCTGGCGGGGCAGGGCACCAGGCCCGCAGTGGAAGGGCTGACCGATCAGGCGCTGGACCGGGCTTTTGCATTTTTTCAACAAGTGGCGTCGATTCCGGGGGCTTTGGCAGCGGCAGGCTTGAAGGGATCGGACTTCATCAAGGGCTGGAAGCGGCGCGAAGACCCGCTGGACGTGGGTTTCGTCGATGAGGCCTCGATGCTGGATGAACGCCAGTTCGATGACCTGCGCGAGATCTTCCCGCGGCTGGTTCTGTTTGGCGATCCGGCACAGCTGGCGCCGGTGGGGCAATCGGGGCAGATGGTGTTCGACCGGATGGACGACAGCCGCAAGCTGATGCTTTCCCGTATCCACCGGCAGGCGCAAGACAACCCGATCCTCGATCTGGCGCATGCCTTGGGCGATGACCGGCTGACGTTTCAGGATTTTGAACGGATGGTGCAGGACCGCGCCCGCGCCGATGACCGGGTGGTCTGGGCCGAGCGGGTGGACGCCGATCTGATGGCGCGCAGCCCGGTGCTGGTCTGGCGCAATGTGACGCGGATCAAGCTGATCCAGGCGTTCCGCACGGCGCATGGCGCGCCGGAAACCGATCTGATGGCCGGAGAGCCGCTGATCTGCGACGGCATCGAGCTGCCGCTCAAGCATCGCAAGAAGCGGATTGATCTGGAGGCGCGGGGCCTGATCAAGGGCGCGCAGGTGATCTACCTTGGCCCCGGATCGCGCGAAGGCTTCGCGAAACTGCATGTGCTGGGCGCCGAAGACCCGCAGTTCTCGGCCGCCAGCATCATCAAGATCGAACGGGTGGGCGAGGAAGAGCCTTTCATCCCCCACGCCGCCCGGATGGGGGCGGCCTTTCTGCATGGCGCGGCGGTGACGGTGCACACGGCGCAAGGGTCGCAATGGCCCGAAGTGCAGGTCTTTGCCCCCGACCTTTTTGCCGCCGCGCAATCGGGCCGTGCCGAGGCCGGGGTGCCGTTGTGGAAGCGTCTGGCCTATGTGGCGATCACCCGTGCCGAGACGCGGCTTTTCTGGGTGGTCCGCAACAGGCTTGCCCTGCCCAAGCGCCCGCTGTCGGTTGACGACCTGCGCACCGCCCCGGTGCCGCTGGCGCTGGACGGCGGCGACGTATAATCTGGCCGCAAGACACGAAAGATCTCTGGGGAGACCGCATATGGCGCTGGTATTCGTCCAATTCCGCTGCACGCCGGGCAAGACCTATGATGTGGCCAACGAGATCTGGGACCGCGAGGTGGTCAGCGAGCTTTACTCCACCAGCGGCGAATATGACCTGATCGCCAAGGTCTATATCCCCGATGGCGAGGATGTCGGGCATTACCTGTCATCAAAACTGTTCGACATCGCAGGCATCGTGAAGACGCTGACGACGATGACCTATCGCGCTTTCTAGCGGTTACAGCCAGCGCGCGCGGTCGGTGCCGATGGCCGCGGCGACGTTGGCAAAACCGTCGCGGGCCAGCAGCGCGTCCAGCCCATGGGCGACGCGGGCGGCAAGGCCAAGGCCCTGGTAGACCATGGCGGTGTAAAGCTGCACGGCACTGGCACCGGCGCGGATCTTGGCATAGGCATCTTCTGCGCCTGAAATGCCGCCAACACCGATCAGCGGCAGCTTTCCGTCGGTCAGTTGAGACAGCCGCGCCAGCACACTGCTAGACTTTTCGAACAATGGCGCACCTGAAAGCCCGCCTTGCTGGTCCTTGTTTGCAGAAATCAAACCTGTTCGGTCCAGCGTGGTGTTGGTGGCAATGATGCCCGACAGGCCAGAGCCAAGTGCCACTTCAGCGATCTGGGCAAGATCTTCGTCGGTCAGGTCAGGTGCGATCTTCAGGAAAACCGGGATCGGAATGGCAAGCGCGGCGCGCGCTTCCATCACGCCAGCCAACAGGGCCGCAAGGGCGGCGGGGCCTTGCAGATCGCGCAGTTTCTCGGTGTTGGGGGAACTGACGTTGACGGTGGCGAAATCGACATGCGGGCCGCAGGTCGCCAGCACGGCAGCGAAATCGGCGGCGCGGTTGGCGCTGGTCTTGTTGGCGCCAAGGTTCAGACCGACCGGTATCGGGCCGCGCTTGCGGGTGGCAAGTCGGGCGGCAATCGCCTCGGCGCCGTCATTGTTGAAGCCAAAGCGGTTGATCGCGGCGCGGTCTTCGTTCAGCCGGAACAGCCGCGGGCGCGGGTTGCCGGGTTGCGGAGCAGGGGTCGCGGCGCCAACCTCAATAAACCCGAAGCCCGCGCGCGACAGGGGGGCGATGGCGGTGGCGTTCTTGTCAAAGCCCGCCGCAAGGCCGACCGGATTGAGCAGCGGCATCCCGGCCAGATTGCAGGCAAGCCGGGTCGAAGTGACGGGGCCGGGCAGCGGGACCAGCCCCATGGTCAGCGCCTTCAGTGCCAGGCCATGCGCCGTTTCGGGATCAATCTGCCGAAGGGCTGCAAGGCCGAGCGATTCCCAAAGGCTCACCACATG
>JBATAV010000385.1:0-2385 GCA_049662025.1 Paracoccaceae bacterium
AGAACCGACGGCTGAAGCGGATGTATGCGGACCTCAGCATGCAAGCCGATCTGCTGAAGGAGGCTCTCGGAAAAAAGTGACTCGGCCGTCTCAACGCCGCGAGATGGCCGAGAATGCGGTGGCGCGACGTGGGGCCAGCATTGCGCTGGCCTGCCGGGCGTTCGGGGTCAGCGAGACCTGCTATCGCTATGGCCCGAAGCTGAAGGCCGAGAACGAAGAGATCGCCGATCTGCTGGTTGGGCTGACCGATGCCCGGAAGACTTGGGGTTTTGGTCTGTGTTTTCTGCATTTGCGCAACGTGAAAGGGCACCCGTGGAACCACAAGCGTGTTTACCGCATCTACTGCACGCTGGAGTTGAACCTGCGGATCAAGCCTCGGAAACGGTTGAAACGGGACAAGCCCGACACCCTGGGGGTGCCGGAGGCGCCCAACATGACCTGGTCGATGGATTTCATGGCTGACAGGCTGGGCGATGGACGGGCGTTCCGGCTGCTGAACGTGCTGGACGACTTCAACCGCGAAGGGCTGGGGATCGAGGTCGACTTTTCCCTTCCCACTGAGCGCGTGATCCGCAGCTTGGATCGGATCATCGAATGGCGCGGCAAGCCAGGCACCATTCGGGTGGATAACGTCCTAGCTCGGGAACAAAATGCGGTTTAGGGCGTCAGATCATAGGGCATCCGAGCGACCGGATACCTTTAAGATAGTTGCCCAGGCGGGCTCCGCCGTCAAGAAGTGGTCTCTCCCATAGCAAATACAGGGTCGGCGTGATGACCGCCCTCACCGTCCTTAAGACAAGATCCTAAATCCCAAGCGGAAGGCCCAAACATTATCTACGAGGTCAGGAACCTGCCTCCACGGCTCTACAGAGAGGGGTCCTTCCGCCTGGGCTCGTCCCCTCGAAGAAGGGACGATAGGGTTCGCCGGATTTGATTACGGCGTGAATGGTGCGGGCCATCTTTGCGGCGATGGCGGTGTAAGCCTTGCGGCGCAGATCGGGGTTGTGGCGATCTTGCGCGATGTAGCGCTCGAATTTGTCCCGGAAGCTGTTTGCTTTCTTCATGACTGCAGTTTGGCCGGCGAGCCACAAAGTGCGCCGAAGGCGGGCATTGCCATACTTGGAGATTTTGCTCCGTCCGCGGAACATGCCGGATTGGACTGTGGCCAGATCCATGCCGCAGAACTTCAGGAACTGTCGGTGATGATGGAAGCGCCGCAGGTCGCCCGTCTCGGCCAGAATGGTAAGCGCGTTGATAGGTCCAATCCCGGGAATCGTGCACAGCAACAGATAATCAGGCCGCTCGGCCAGCAATTCGACCGCCCGATCTTCAATGGCGTTGCGCTGCCGGATCAGGCTTCGTCCTTCGGCCAGCATCAGGCGGAACATGCGGACGGCGTCTGAATCTGGCGCGACAGGTAACCCTGCCGATGCCTTTGCCGTCTCGTAAATATCTGACAACAGGAGAGACTTCTCCACTTTCCGCCCGACCACTTCCCATGCAGCCTTTATGAACTCGTCCTTCGTCATGGCCGAGATCATGTGCGGTGACGGGAACATCTCAAGAAAGGCGAGGAACCAGTCCGTGCGCGAACTGCGATGGAAACGATCCGCCTCAGGAAAATAGAGCGGCAGGTAGTGGGTCAGAATACGGTGCCACAGTTCGGTCTTGGATCGTGATACGGCATCATGCGTCTTGGACAATTCCTGAATGTCGTTCGTGCCCACTACCATCGGATCCTGGAAGATCTGCACGGCGCCAATCTGCAGCATATGCAAGATGACCTGGGCGTCCTTCGGATCATTCTTGTCCCAGCTGTTGTGCAGCGCCTCGCGTGTCCGAGCCAAGGCAACTGATGACACAAGTTTAAGATCGAACCCGGCCACGCCAAGATGATACATCAGCACGCGGTGATAGTTGCCGGTAGCCTCAAAACCGATCCGAACCGGCTGGCCATAATCCCGCAAGATCGCGATCAGACGCATGAAGTCATCGGTGGTATTGGTGATCGTCATGCGCCGACGGCGTGTCTTGCCGAGGGCGGCAATCAGCACCTCATGACGATGCTTGGAAATGTCGATGCCTACCAGAACGCGGGCATCGGGAGTATAATCAATCTTGGTCATAACTGGTCTCCTCTGTGGTGTGGTTCGCAAAACCACCATAGAGACCTGAACCCGGTTATGGCCGCCCGCTGCGCAATTTGGGGGCTGCGCAGGCGGCCATAACCTTCAACCGCGCGTCATTCCCAACATGCTACGGCCCGGAATACATCAGCGAAAAGCTGATGAAATGGGCCGAGAAACAAGGAGTTGCCATCCTGCATATCCAGCCGGGCCAACCCCAGCAGAACGCCTACATCGAGCGCTACAACCGCACCGTCAG
>JBATAV010000386.1:0-3904 GCA_049662025.1 Paracoccaceae bacterium
TGTCTGACGGGTTGGGAAGACCCCAATCGTCAGCTCGGAACGGCTTCACACAAGAAACAACGAGGAAGCGGGTGCTGAACGCCGGCCAAGGGCGCCATTGCCGCGAAGCGGCTTAGTCCTTCCGCCCTTTGCGACATCGCCAAAGGACCGGGCTCCCACGGTCTCAGCTACCCCACCACCTTCAACCGCGGCTTCAGCATCTCCCCCACGGCGTTCACCCCTGCCCGCAGTGGCGAGTCGATCAGGTGGGCATAGCGCTGGGTGGTGCCGATCTGGGTGTGGCCAAGGAGGCGCCCGATCATTTCCAGCGAGGCGCCGCCGGAAACCAACAACGAGGCGAAGGTGTGACGCAGGTCATGGATGCGGACGTCAGGGATTTCAGCCTGCACGCGCATCCGCTCCCAGAAGCGTTTGAGGTTGACCACCGGCTGGCCCGGGACCTCGCCGGGAAAGAGGAAGCGGCAGCCTTTCGGCACAGCATCCCCGCGCAGCCGGATCAGGGCGACGGCCTCGTGCGAGATCGGCACGCGGTGGACGCGGCGCTGTTTGGTGTAGGCAGCTTGCTTGGTCCAGATGGCAAGATCGAGGTTGAATTGGTCGAAGGTGGCAGTGCGGGCCTCGCCGCTGCGGGCGCCGGTGAGCATGCACAGCCGGATGATCCCAGCGGCGCGTTGATCGGGATCGGCGCAGAGGGCGTCGGCGAGGCGCTGGATTTCGTCAAAGGACAGGAATCTCTCCCGAGCGGTTTCAGGCCGCTTGCGGAAACTTGTCGCCGGATTATCGGTGCGCATTTTCCACTGAACGGCGAGGCTGAACATCTTGCGCAGCACCTCTCCCACCCGATTTGCGCGCACCGGCGTCGGCTTGAAGGTTTTCGGCGGGGACTTTGGTGCGGATCGCTTCGATTTGAACACCCGGGGCACGGCGATCGGCTTGACGGGTTTTTTCCAGACCCGCGGCCGCCCTGCCGCGACCTTGATCAGCAGCCGGTCGACATCGGTCGGCGTGATGTCGGTCACTTTGCGTGATCGCCAGTCGGGCAAGACGAGCGTTCTGAGCATGCTGGCCTGATCCTTGGCGCTGGATGCGGACAGTTTCGGCAAATGCTCATCGATGTATCGGTCAACCAGTTCATCAACGGTGGGCGCATGCCGGGCATTGGTCCGCGTGTCCATCGGGTCTTCACCCCGATCGATGTCACGCTTCAGGCGCTTGGCTTCCTCCCGGGCTGCCACGACCGACCAGGCGGGCCATGTGCCGATCGTCATGCGGCGCTGCCGCCCGGCTACGCAGTAGATCAAGACGAACCCCTTGCGGCCCGACAGGAAGACACAAAGCCCGAAGCCTGCGCAGTCCTCGTCAAAAACCACGTATTTGCGCGTGCCGATTTCGGCAGCCTTTACAATGCGTTCGGTCAGATGCGTTCCCATGTGGGCCCTCCAGTTCAGGCCGACTGAGGATCGAGAATCGGCCAAGAGCAACCTGATCCACGCAAGCTTCCGGCAGAGAGGCGGAAACCGGCAGAAACATACCGGTCATTCATCCGCCCTTTTGACCACAGGTTTTGCGGTGTTCGCGCGGTGTTTGCGGTTCCGGACATGAACACCTCTGGCACCGCACCGCAGGAGGCCGCATTCGACCGCAAAAGACCCGGATCAACCGCACGTTTGTTTCCGCCGGTTTCCGCCTCTTCGCCGGTCCCTTGCCCGTGCTTGTCTGCCCTGACCGATTTTAGCGCCCCGATCGTGGGGCGCCGGTCATGGAGAAAAGACATGAAAAAGATTGGCTTAAGCGCCGCCGAGGATGCCGCGCCGGAAGTGGATACCGGCCTGCTGACCGGCTGGCTGAACCGCACCGACCTTGCCCGGGAACTGACCTTGTCGGTCGATACCCTGCAGCGCTGGGAGACCCGCCGCATGGGCCCGCCCTGCGTCCGGGTGGGGCGCAAGGTGCTCTACCGCATGGAGGCCGTGAGGGACTGGCTACGCGAGCAAGAGGCCCGCAAGGCGGGCATCAGCCGCGCGGTTGCTGGTCGGCGTTGAGGGGGCGATCATGGCACAGATCATCCCCATTGTTGCGATCACGGTCGCGGCGCTGATCGCCGAGGCCCAGCGCAAGTTGGACATGCGCAGGCAGGTCTATTGGGCAAGCGTCCAGGCGGGTCAGATGCGTCAGGCTGATCCCGACGCAGGCATCGCTCTGATGGCGGCCATTGTCCGGCGCCTGACTGCGACGGCCGCGCTATGAGCACGCTGGCCACCGATTGGGCGATCCTGCAGCGCGGGCTGCATCCCGCAGCCAAGCTTGTGCTTTGGCACCTGAGCAACCGGCACACCCCCGGGTCCGGCTGCTTTCCGTCGCAAGACCAACTGACCGCCGATGCCGAAATCTCGCGTGCCTCGCTGAACATCCAGTTGCGCAGGTTGGAAGAGGGAGGTCTGATCCGCAGACTTCGGCGGCCGGGGCGCGGCTCGACACCGTGGAAATCGACCCGCTATATTCTCGGTTTCGAAGCCGACTTTCCCCAAAAGCCATCTCCAGATTCCGGACGAAAAAGCGGGCAAAAGCCATCTCCGGATTTGGCACAGTTTCGCGCAAAGCCATGTCCAGATTCTGACCAAAAGCACCCAAAGCCATGTCCAGATTTGGAACAAAGCCATCTCCGGATTCTGGACACTAACTTAGTAAGAAAGAAAGAAACTACTACCGCGCATAGCACGCACGCGAGCTCGCATGACACGCACGCGAGGGAGGCCCCCGAAACCGCCTGCCTCGCAGCCTGTGGCGATGGGCTTTGCCCCGATGCAAGGGCCGTGATCGGGGCAACCGCGCCGGTGATCGATGGCTGGCTTGCAGCAGGCTACGATCTCGACGCCGACGTCCTGCCGGTCCTGCAGGCGCGCACATTGCGCAAGCGTGACGACCCAATCCGGACATGGGCGTATTTCACGCCAGCCGTTGCCAAGCGCCATAACCAACGGACGGCGCTGGCGGCGAAAGCAAAAAGTGCTGGGGAAACGAAAGCTGTGCCCACGCTCACCGCCTACGACATTTTGGTGCGAACGGCCGAATGGATCAATTCCGGCCGCTTCGTCCCGCCCAGTGCTGTGAACAACACAACGCGGGATGCCCTGCTGCGGGCGGGGCTAGTGACCGAGGCCGCCCTGCGCGCCCGGCAGATTTATTGAACCACATGGAGGAACGAATGACGCTGACCGCACGCGATATCGAGGACCGCTTCGACGAGGCCGCCTACACCCTGCGCCGCCTGCCCGAGAAGGACCGCCCACGCGGCTACGGTGGGTCATGGCCGCCCGTGGTGCAGGAGGCCAAGCATGCCTATGGCTACACGCCAGAGGTCCCGATGCGGGTGATCCCCAGTGCTGCCGCCATCAGCCGGATGGAGGAATGTTTTGACTGGCTGATGTTGATCGATCCCGAGGATGCCCGCATCGTCTGGCTCCGTGCCGACGGCATGCGCTGGCGGCAGGTCTGCATCCGCGCCGGTGTGGTCCGATCGACCGCGTGGCGGCGCTGGGCGGCCGCACTTCTGACGATCGCAAAGAAGCTGAATTCGGCAGCGAAAACAAAGCGTAAGCTGAAGGTGCCGGAGCCTCCCATTCCGACACCCGGCGCAATCCCCCGTGAAAGCGTGGTGAACACGCAGGATAACCCGCAAAACACGTTGAACTTCAGGCGAGACATTTCTCCCGGTTTTGAGGCATAAAAGCGATAGGCTGGTGGAACATATGGGCGACAGATCGACCGCTTCCCCAAGCCCTTATCAGGCGCTGCCCCTCGCTCCCCCGGCCTTGGTTCCACCCTGGCCGGACCTGTATGCGGGGGGCAGAGGCGCGGTAAGTCTCTAGCGTCAAACATTTTTTCTGGGTTCGCACCTTTGGGG
>JBATAV010000387.1:0-4795 GCA_049662025.1 Paracoccaceae bacterium
GCTGAAGCCGATGTAACCGTGGGTAATCAGGGTCCCGGCAACCTGAACCTGCAGGCTGTTGAAGCCAAGCCCGTCAAGGACGGATCCGCCACTGACCGAGCCGACGGTCTACACCGGGAAGGATGTAGATCCCGTCGCCGTCGGCGGTAAAGGTGTACTGGGGGCCTATCCCGATCGAATTCGTGTCGAAGACTGCTGTCGGCATGTCAATTGTCTCCTGATGCAATGCCCGGACAATATTCCGAAGGCGTCAAAAGGCCAGTGACAAATGGCGAATCCTACAGCCCCTGCAATCCGGCAAGGGGGCTTTGCGCGGCGCGCTTGTCCAATCAGATCAGCAGGATATCCGCCGCCGTCACCACAGCCCCCGCCTGCAGGTCGGCGACCATGATCGCAGCCCCTGCACCATTGCCGTCGGCATCAAACCACAAGGTCCGGTCGGTGGTGTTGAAGATGAACCGGTCGTCGGCATCCTGCGCCAGATTGTCGGCGCGGGTGATGAACTGGTTCGCCGCCAGTGCTCCCGCCACCAGCCCACCGCCAAACGCCGCCGCGGTGATCTGGAACCGGTCATCACTGCTGAGGATGTTGCCGAAATCGGTGATCACGTCGCCGCATTCGTTCAGCGCGGAAAACCGGAAAGTATCGTTGCCGATTCCGCCCGTCAGCGTGTCCACCCCGGTGCCGCCACGCAGCACATCGTTGCCCGAAGCGCCGTCGAGGCTGTCATTGCCGGCAAAGCCGAACAGCGCATTGGCAAAGCCGTTACCGCGGATCACGTCATTGCCGACGTCGGAACCGAAGACATTCTCCATCTCGAAATAGGTATCCCCCAGCGCCGCACCGTCCTGCGCGAACGACAGGTCCAGCGCCAGCGTCACCTGACCGCCCAGCCGGAAATCCAGCGTATCGACGCCAAGGCCGCCGACAAACACCTCGGCCATGTTCTGGTTGCCAAAGAAGGTATCTGCCCCGCCGTCGCCATAGACCGCGCCGGAAGCACTGCCGCCGCCGGTGGCGACGTAGCGGTCATTGCTATCGCCCAGAGTGACATTGCCCTCGATCGTGCCACCGCGGTTGTCCAGCGTATCCAGCCCGGCCCCGGTTGAAACATCACCGACCAGAAGGCCGCGGTTCACCAAGAGGTCATCGTTTATGCTGCCGTTATAGGCGCCATCGAGGCCGGAAATCGTGCCCCAGTTGTAGACGCGGATCTGCGCCTGACCCGAAACGACCGTGCCCAGGTTTACGCCATAATCCTGCACAGAGGTGATTTCGCCAAAATTTCGCAGCAGGCTGTCTCCGCCAAAGTTGCCAAACCGCACACCCGCGCCCTCGCTGGACACTGCCGTGAAGGTGCCGGTCGCCAGGTTGGTGATCAGCGTGCTGGCGCCTTCAGAATAGACGGCATTGTTGTAACGTTCGGTCTGAGAGGTGTCGTCATAGCTGTTCGACAGCACGCTGCCCGAATTGGTAAAGACGTTATCTGCAATGCCGAACAGGCCCAGGAAAACTGCCGATGCGGCCTGCATCGTGCCGGTATTGACGATCTTGCTGGTTCCGACGCTCAAGACCCCGATCGCGGTCGGGGCAATGAAGACGCCGTCATTGGTCAGTGTGGCGTTGAGACCGCTAAGGAAGATCCCGCAGTTTGCGGCCAAGGGTTCGGAGCTGACGAAGGACCCGCCCGCCGCGATGGTGATCACCGCATCCGCCCCCGAGAAGCTGAGAGCATTGGTTCCGGCAATCGACCCGAGCACGGTCAATGCAAGGTCGGCAGTCCCAAGCCCGTCCAATGCAAGGCCGGATGTGGCCCCAACGGTGACACCAGGGATGATGATCAGCTGATCACCCGCTGTGGTGTAGGTGAACAGCGGGCCTGCCCCGATGGTGTTGGTGGAAATGATGGTTGTGGTCATGGTGAAACTCCCTTTTGAAAAATACCGGCAGATTACGAGATTCCCCCATGTTTGTCTTGTCCTTTCCCGGCGCGCGCCGGTCGTGCGCGGCCCGTGCCCTCTGGCACAAGGGAGCAAGGCGCGCTAAGACCCCTGCGACAGCGAAGGGGCTAGCCATGGCACGCATTCTCATCACCTCGGCCATTCCCTACATCAACGGGATCAAGCACCTTGGGAACCTTGTGGGCAGCCAGTTGCCCGCCGATCTCTTCGCCCGCTACAGCCGCGCGCGGGGCCATGAGGTGATGTTCATCTGCGCCACCGATGAGCATGGCACCCCGGCAGAACTGGCCGCCGCCAAGGCGGGTAAACCCGTGGCCGACTATTGCGCCGAGATGTATGCCGTTCAAGCCGATCTGGCGCGCGGGTTCCGCTTGTCGTTCGATCATTTCGGCCGGTCTTCCAGTGTGCGCAACCACGCGCTGACCCAGCATTTCGCGGGCAAACTGGCCGAGAACGGGCTGATTTCCGAAGTCAGCGAGAGCCAGATCTATTCGATCGACGATGGTCGCTTTCTTCCCGACCGCTATATCACCGGCACCTGCCCCAACTGCGGCTATGACGCCGCGCGCGGCGACCAGTGCGAGAATTGCACCAAGCAACTGGACCCGACCGACCTGATCAACCCGCGCTCCTCCATTTCCGGCAGCACCAATCTGGAAGTGCGCGAGACCAAACACCTTTACCTGCGCCAACGGTCTTTACGCGACAAGCTGGAGGCCTGGATCGACAGCAAGACCAACTGGCCCATTCTGACCACCTCGATCGCCAAGAAATGGCTGAACGACGGCGACGGGCTGCAGGATCGCGGCATCACCCGCGACCTCAACTGGGGCATTCCGGTGAAAAAGGGCGACCAGCCCTGGCCGGGGATGGAGGGCAAGGTCTTCTACGTCTGGTTCGATGCGCCCATCGAGTATATCGCCGCCACCGCCGAATGGGCCGATGCCAACGGGCTGGGCGATGCGGCCTGGCAACGCTGGTGGCGCACCGACAAGGGCGCGGCGGACGTCACCTATTATCAGTTCATGGGCAAGGACAACGTGCCCTTCCACACCCTTTCCTTCCCCGCCACCATCCTCGGCTCGGGCGAGCCGTGGAAACTGGTCGATTATCTGAAGTCGTTCAACTACCTCAATTATGACGGCGGCCAGTTTTCCACCAGCCAGGGCCGCGGCATCTTCATGGATCAGGCGCTGTCGATCCTGCCCGCCGATTACTGGCGCTGGTGGCTGCTTTCCCACGCGCCGGAAAACAGCGACAGCGAATTCACCTGGGAAAACTTCCAGACCTCGGCCAACAAGGATCTGGCCGACGTGCTGGGCAACCTCGTTTCTCGCGTCACCAAATTCGCCCGCTCGAAATTCGGTGAGACCGTGCCGGCGGGCGGCAGCTTCGGCCCGATGGAAACCGCGCTGATCGCCGATATCGGCGCACGCGTCCGCGACTACGAATCCTGCATGGACGCGATGGATATCCGCAAGGCCGCCACCGAATTGCGTGCGATCTGGGTCGCGGGCAACGAATACCTGCAAGCCGCCGCGCCCTGGACCGTGGTGAAGACCGATCCCGAACAGGCACAGGCGCAGGTCCGTCTGGCGCTGAACCTGATCCGGCTCTACGCCATCCTGTCGCGCCCTTTCATCCCCGATGCGGCCGATGTGATGATGCAGGCCATGGGTTCCACCGACTGGACCTGGCCCGAAGACGTTCATGCGGCCTTGCGTCAGCTGTCGCCAGGCCATGCCTTCAGCGTGCCAGAGAATCTGTTCCGCAAGATCACCGACGAGGAACGGGCCGAATGGCAGACCAGTTTCGCCGGAAAGCGCGGCTGATCCCGCGGCAAATTCGCCCCAGGGTTGCGCAACCTACCTGAAACATGGGGTTTTCCCAACCCCAACCCAACATGACAGCCAAATTCATTTGCCCGCGACGCGGCGCTGATGCACTCTGCCCCCACAGCAAGCCCAGAGGTTCTTGGATCACCAGACGGCAAATGCTGAAGAAGCTTTTTTTGGGAGAATGACATGAAACGTATCCTTTCTGCCTTGGCCATTTCGGCCGCCATGCTTGTGGGCGCCCCGGCCTTCGCCGAAGACGCCGCGGCAAACCCTGTTGTCCAGGCCGAGGCGAAAAGCACCCTGACCACCGCCAACGCCATGATCAACTACGGCCGCGCCCACAAGGACGCGCTGGCGATGATCGCGGGCGTGCAGATGATGGTTTCGGTGGCCGAGGGCACCACCATCGAATCCGCTGGCAAGCCGATGGATCTAAGCGCCGTGCTGGACGAAGCAGTCGCTCTGGCGGGCGATGACGCGCTGATCAAGGCCAAGGCCGACTCGCTGCGTGACGAGGCCGAAACCAAATCGCGCGGCGCCTGCTATTGGGAATACTGGTGCGACTGGTACGGCTACTGCGAATACTGGTACGTCTGCTACTGATCTGCCCATGCCGGGCTGATCGAAGGCCGGTCCGGTTCGCCCGGGTCGGCCTTTTCGCTGCGCCACAGCCCGGTTGACAAATCTGCCACCCATGGGAGTGCCGAAATTCTTCCCTTCGCACCGGCAGAAACCACCCCTGACGGGACATTATTCCGCCGATCTGCCCGTCTTGCAGTCCAATATTCCGCCCACACGCCTCAGATGAGGAGACTCGGCCCCGTCGCCGATGGTAAACTGCGCCCAGTCGGACCCAACGAGCTGCCCGAAGGGAGACCCCGGAATGACCGTGATCCTGCGCCAACGCCGTAGCCTTTCAATGGCTGCCATCGCCGTGTTCCTTATCGTCTACGCTGCCGTTCTGGTGCTGATGCTGGCACCAAGGGGAACTTTCTC
>JBATAV010000388.1:0-1797 GCA_049662025.1 Paracoccaceae bacterium
GTGGCGGTGGATCTGCGGGCGGCGGCCTTTCCGGTGGGCGGGGCCGCCCGGGCCGGCCTGAACCACATGTCGATGGTGTTGTTGCGGACCGCGGCCGAGGCGTTTGAGATCTACGTCTTCCGCTCGATGGCGCGGACGGCCTGGCATGAGCTGGCCGAGGTGCTGGACCAGCTGGAGGCGCGGGCGACGCTGAAGGGTTAGGCGGCGCAGGCAGGCGAAAACCGGCCAGTGTCTGCAATTGTCGCTGGCGCGTTGCCGGCTTGGTGTTTACATGGTTCCTGAAACATACATTCAGGAAAGCTGAACATGTCTCCGGACGGACAGATCATTGCCCCCCCCACCGCACCCAACGTCTATGACGCCGAATCCATCCCCGAGGCCGCGCGGGCCGAGATTGACCGGCTGCTGATCTCGGGCGATCTGTTCCGCTATACCGCGCCTGCGGATGCGCCGGTGGCGCTGCTGGAGGCGGAGTTTGCCGCCCTTCTGGGCGCGCGCTATGCGCTGGCGGTATCAAGCTGCTCGGCGGCACTGTTCCTGTCGCTGAAGGCGTTGGACCTGCCGCGCGGGGCCAAGGTGCTGATCCCGGCCTTTACCTTTGCCGCCGTGCCGTCATCGGTGGTGCATGCCGATTGCGTGCCGGTGCTGGTCGAAGTGGGGGCCAACTATCGGGTGGATATGGCGGATTTTGCCGCCAAGCTGCCGGATGCAGATGCGGTGATGATTTCCCACATGCGTGGCCATACCTCGGACATGGATGCGATCATGGCGCTGTGCGATGCGGCGGGCGTGCCGGTGATCGAGGATGCGGCGCATTCTCTGGGCACCGTCTGGGGCGGGCGCAACATCGGCACCATCGGCAAGGTCGGGTGTTTTTCCTTCCAGTCCTACAAGCTGGTGAACGCGGGCGAAGGCGGCATCATGGTCACCGACGACCCTGAGGTGGCGGCGCGGGCGATCATCATGTCGGGCGCTTACGAGGAAAACTGGAAGAAGCATCCGGGCTTGCAAAACAGCTGTGCGCATTGGCAGAACCGGTTGCCGCTTTATAACATGCGGATGCAGAATCTGTCGGCGGCGGTGATCCGTCCGCAACTGCCCTTGGTGGCCGAGCGGGTGGCCAAAGGCCGATCGAACCATGACCATGTGGCCGATCAGCTGAATGCCTCGGGCTTGCTGGTGGTGCCCGATTCGCTGGTGTCCGAGGAACGCGCGCCGGATTCGATCCAGTTCAACCTTGCGGGGGACTGGAGCGATGACGAGGCGCGGTCGTTTCAGCATGCGGCCAAGGCGCGCGGCGTATCGGTGCAGGTGTTCGGGCTGAGCCAGGGCAATGCGCGGGCGTTCTGGAACTGGCAGTTCCTGGGCGAGGTGCCGGAGATGCCGCAGACCCGCGCCATGCTGATGCGTGCCTGCGATGTGCGGCTACCGACGCGACTGACGGTACCCGAGCTGGATTTCATTGCGGGCGCGCTGGTGGCGGCGGCGGTGGCCGTGAAGGGTTAAAGGACCGTCAGGCTTTCGCCGATAAAGGGGAAGGCGGCGCGCATCGGCTGCACCACCTCTCCTTCGATAAGGCCTTTCAGGCGCTTGGAAATCTGCCCAGGTACGTCACGCAGCATGCCTGCGCGGGCAGATAGCGACAGGGTGCGGTCGAGGGGGGCGAAGGGCAGGGGCCGGACCTCGACCTCGGCCCGGAAGCGGCGGGCCTGGTGCAGCGCAAGCGGTGTCAGGATCGCCCAACCGGCGCCGGTGGCAACCATGGCCAGGATGGCGTGATAGCTGTCGAGTTCGAAC
>JBATAV010000389.1:0-2574 GCA_049662025.1 Paracoccaceae bacterium
GTCGCCGAGGTGCTGCCCGCGATCAGCGTCACCACCGCAACGGTGCGACCGATGACCGACCGGGTCATCGCCTCGGGCCTGATCGGGCCGGTCGAGGAGGTGCAGGTGCAGCCACGGATCGAAGGCCAGCCGATCGAACAGCTTCTGGTCGATGTCGGCGACCGGGTGGAAGAGGGCCAGGTTCTGGCGATCCTGTCGAAGATCACGCTGGAATTGCAGCGCGCGCAGTCAAACGCCTCGCTTGCCGCGGCCAAGGCCACCATTGCGCAGGCCGAAGCCCAGTTGCTGGAGGCCGTGTCCTCGGCCGGCGAGGCGGCGCGGGTGGCCGAGCGCACCAACAAGCTGCGCGATCAGGGATCGGCAAGCCAGGCGGCGGCCGATACCGCCAATGCCAATTCGGTTTCCGCGACCGCACGGGTGACGGTGGCGCGCCAATCGCTGGAGGCGGCGCGGGCGCAGCTGGCGCTGTCCGAGGCGATGCTGGCCAATGTGGACCTGCAACTGACCCGGACCGAGGTCAAGGCCCCGGTCGCGGGCCTGGTCACCGCGCGCAACGCGACGCTGGGCGCGATTGCCACGGCGGCGGGCAAGCCGATGTTCGTGATGGAAAAGGACGGTGCGCTGGAATTGCAGGCCGATATCGCCGAGGCCGATCTGTTGCGGCTGGCGGTGGGGCAAAAGGCGCTGCTGACGGCGGTGGGCCTGACCGACCGCTTTGGCGGCACCATCCGCATGGTCGAACCCTCGATCGACCCGGCCACCCGGCTGGGCCGCGCCCGGATCACGGTGGACGACCCCGCCAGCCTGCGTTCGGGCATGTATGTCGAGGCCGAGATTCTGGTGGCCCAGCATGACGCGCTGGCGGTGCCGGTCACCGCCGTCGGATCGGACAACGGCGACGTCACGGTGATGCGGGTGAAGGATGGCGTGGTCGAGCGGGTGGTGATCACCGCCGGCATCCGCGACAGCGGCTATATCGAGGTGCTGTCGGGGCTTGAACCCGGCGATCAGGTGGTGGCCAAGGCCGCCTCATTCGTGCGCGAAGGCGACCGGATCAATCCGGTGCCGCTGGCAGCGATGAACTGAGGGCGATGCGATGAACTTTTCCGCCTGGTCGATCCGCAACCCCGTCGCCCCGCTGCTGGCGTTCTTCATGCTTCTGGTGCTGGGCTGGCAGTCGTTCAACGCGCTGCCGATCACCCGGTTTCCCAACATCGACTTTCCCCTGGTCGCGGTCAGCGTCGTGCAATCGGGTGCCGCCCCGGCCGAGTTGGAAACGCAAGTCACCAAGGAGATCGAGGACGCGGTGTCCGGCATCACCGGGGTGAAGAACATCATCTCGACGGTGAATGACGGCATCTCGATCACGGCGGTGGAATTCCGCATCGAAGTGCCGACCGACAAGGCGGTGCAGGACGTCAAGGACGCCATCGATCAGATCCGCAGCAACCTGCCCGCCGATGTCGAGGCGCCCACCGTCACCCGGATCGACGTCGAAGGCCAGGCGATCATGACCTTTGCGGTCAAGGCCCCGGCCAAGACCTTCGAGGAGCTGTCCTGGTTCGTCGACGACACGGTGAAACGCGCGCTGCAAGGCCGTGTCGGCGTCGGCAAGGTGGAACGCTATGGCGGGGCCGACCGCGAGATCCAGATCCTGCTCGACCCGGTCAGGATGGGCAGCTACGGCATCACCGCCCAGGAGATTTCCAACCAGCTGCGGGCGACCAACGTCAACCTGGGCTCTGGCCGGTCGGAACTGGGCACCGGCGAGCAGGCGATCCGCACGCTGGGCGATGCCGCAACCGTGGGCAAGCTTGAAAGCACCACCATCGCGCTGCCTTCGGGCCGGTTCGTCAAGCTGGCCGATCTGGGCAAGATCGTCGACAGCTATGAAGAACTGCGGTCCTTCTCGCGCCTGAACGGCGATCAGGTGGTGACCTTTGCCGTCTTCCGCGCCAAGGGCGCGTCCGAGGTGTCGGTGGCCGAAACGGTCAACGCCACCATCGACGATCTGAAGGCGAAGAACCCCGACGTCGGCTTTTCGCTGGTCGACGAGACGGTGTTCTACACCTACGGCAACTACGAATCCGCGCTGAACACCCTGCTGGAAGGCGCGCTCCTGGCGATTCTGGTGGTGCTGGCCTTCCTGCGCAACTGGCGCGCCACGCTGATTTCCGCCGTCGCACTGCCCTTGTCGGCCATTCCCACCTTCTGGGTGATGGACATGCTGGGGTTCTCGCTGAACCTGGTGTCGTTCCTGGCGCTGACGCTGGCCACCGGCATCCTGGTCGATGACGCCATCGTGGAAATCGAGAATATCGCCCGGCACATCCGCATGGGCAAAACCCCCTACCGCGCCGCCATCGAGGCCGCCGACGAGATCGGCCTGGCCGTCATCGCCACCGCTGCCACCATCATCGCAGTCTTCGTGCCGGTCAGCTTCATGCCCGGCATTCCCGGCCAGTATTTCCGACAATTCGGCATGACGGTGGCGATTGCGGTGGCGTTCTCGCTGCTGGTGGCGCGGTTGATCACGCCGATGATGGCGGCCTACCTGATGCGGTCCAAGGACGC
>JBATAV010000390.1:0-2931 GCA_049662025.1 Paracoccaceae bacterium
TCCGACTTTGTGGAAATGTTCGTCGGCGTCGGCGCATCCCGCGTGCGTGACATGTTCGAGCAGGCCAAGAAGAACGCGCCCTGCATCGTCTTCATCGACGAAATCGACGCCGTGGGCCGGGCCCGAGGCGTCGGCATCGGCGGCGGCAATGACGAACGCGAGCAGACACTGAACCAGTTGTTGGTCGAGATGGACGGGTTCGAGGCCAACGAAGGCGTCATCATCATCGCCGCCACCAACCGCAAGGACGTGCTGGACCCCGCCCTGCTGCGCCCCGGCCGCTTTGACCGCCAGATCCATGTGCCGAACCCCGACATCAAGGGCCGCGAAAAGATCCTTTCGGTCCACGCCCGCAAGGTGCCGTTGGGCCCGGATGTCGATCTGCGCACCATCGCGCGCGGCAGCCCCGGATTCTCGGGCGCCGATCTGATGAACCTGGTGAACGAGGCCGCGCTGATGGCCGCCCGCATGGGCCGCCGCTTCGTCACCATGGTCGACTTCGAGAACGCCAAGGACAAGGTGATGATGGGGGCCGAGCGCCGCAGCATGGTGCTGACCCAGGACCAGAAGGAAATGACCGCCTATCACGAAAGCGGCCATGCCATCGTCGGCATGGCGCTGCCGAAGTGCGACCCGGTCTACAAGGCCACCATCATCCCGCGCGGCGGCTCGCTTGGCATGGTGATGAGCCTGCCGGAAATGGACCGGCTGAACTGGCACAAGGATCAGTGCGAACAGCGCATCGCCATGACCATGGCCGGCAAGGCCGCCGAGGTCCTGAAATGGGGCGAAGACTCGGTGTCGAACGGCCCCTCGGGCGATATCCAGCAGGCCAGCGGGTTGGCGCGTGCCATGGTGCTGCGCTGGGGCATGTCGGATCTGGTCGGCAACATCGACTATGCCGAGGCGCATGAAGGCTATTCCGGCAATGCCGGGGGCTTTTCCGTCAGCGCCGAGACCAAGCGGCTGATCGAACAGGAAGTGAAGCGGCTGATCGACGAGGGTTATCAGACCGCCAGCCGTATCCTGCTGGAAAAGCAGGAGGATTGGGAGCTTCTGGCCAAGGGTTTGCTGGAATACGAAACCCTGACCGGAGACGAGATCCGCAAGGTGATCGCGGGCGAAAAGCTGGGCGAGGGCGACGATGCCGGCACCCCGCCTGCGCCGACCGGCGGTGGCACCGCCAGCGTGGTCGCCATTCCGAAGACCAAGGCGCGCAAACCGCGGGCGCCCAAGCCCGATCCGGAACCGGCAGCGCTGTAAGAAGGCCATGAAATGTGGCACAACGGCCCCGCCGCGCGCGGGGCCTTTTGCTTTGCCGGGCACCCGGCTAGGCTTGCCCGCAAAAGGGCCGGTTGGGGACAGCGGATGATCACGGCATACCGGGCGGAAGGCGGGCGGCTTCAGGCTGCCGGCGGCGAGGTGTCGCCGTTGGACGGGCTGGTCTGGATCGACCTTGAAATGCCCGTCGCCAGCGAGGAAGCCCTTGTCGAAGCCGTGCTTGGCATCGAGATCCCGACCCGCGAAGACATGCAGGAGATCGAGGTCTCGTCGCGCCTCTACGACGAAAAGGGTGCGTTGTTTCTGACCGCGCAGGTGCTGGCCACGCCCGAAGGCCATCCGCCCGAGATCGGCCCCGTCACCTTTGTACTGACCCCCGACCGGCTGCTGACCGTGCGCTATCACGCCCCGCGCTCGATCAAGGTGTTTGCCGACCGCGCCAAGGTGCAGGGCATGGGTTGCGTCAACGGCCAGACCACGCTTCTGGCGCTGATGGAGACGCTGGTGGACCGGCTGGCCGACATTCTGGAGGGCGAGGCGCGCAAGCTGGACCTGTTGACCCGCGCGATTTTCAGCGCCCATCGCCCGAACGGCAAGGCGCAGACGCTGTCGGTGGTGTTGCAGCGCATCGGCCGGGCCGAAGACATCAACAGCAAGACCGAGGAAAGCCTGTCGACGCTGCTGCGTGTGCTGGGGTTTCTGGCCACGCCGACGGGGGGGGCTGCAGTGGCGGCGCTGAAGGGGGTGGAAAAGGTGCGGCTGAAAACGCTGACGCATGACATCAGATCGCTGCAGGAAACCGCCGCGCGCCAGGATCGCAAGATCCAGTTTCAGCTGGATGCGACGTTGGGGGTGATCAACATCCGCCAGGCCGATATCATCAAGATTTTCTCGGTGGTCGCCTTTGTCTTTCTGCCGCCGACGCTGATCGCCAGCATTTACGGCATGAATTTCCTGCACATGCCCGAGCTGAAATGGCCCTGGGGCTATCCGATGGCGCTGGGGCTGATGGCGCTGTCAGCGCTGGTGCCCTATATGTTTTTCCGCTGGAAGAAATGGTTGTGACCGAGTGGACCCTGCGGGCCGATGACGCCGCGCACCTTGCTTTCCGCCGCCCGCTCCTGATCCTGACGAGGTATTGATGCCAGCCCTGGTTCCCACCGAAATGACCGCCCGCGTTGTCTGGTTGGGCGCGCAGGAAATTCCGGTTGAAAAGCTGATCATCACGGCAGTGCCCGTCACCGAAATGCCGCTGACCTATGCGGGCTATGCGCGCGAAAGCCATGCCGGGCTGACCCGGCCGTCCTGCAGCCGGGTGTTGGCGCAGCATCCGCGCAACACCGAAATCCGCAACACGCGCCAGCTGAGTGTGGTCAGCGCCGAAGAGATGGCCGAGGTGGCCGCCGATCTGGGCCTGCCGGCCTGGGATCATGCCTGGGTCGGGGCCTCACTGGTGCTGGAGGGCATACCCGATTTCACCCATCTGCCGCCCTCCAGCCGCTTGCAGGGGCCAGACGGGGTGACGCTGGTGGTCGATATGATCAACCACCCCTGCGCCGAGCCCGCCGCCACGATTGCACGCGCCACGGGTGGTATGGGCAAGCGGTTCATCGCCGCCGCCAAGGGCAAGCGCGGCGTCACGGCCTGGGT